>CAYOGS010000159.1:0-5101 GCA_964403435.1 uncultured Rhodospirillales bacterium
GTGCAGTATCAAATAGTCGGCCAAGATGAGAGCGACATCAAGGACGGACGTTTATCAATCTCAGCGCCGCTAGCCCGCGCCTTGATCGGTAAAACAGTGAACGATACGGTTGAGGTAAGTACCCCATCTGGTTCCAAATCTTATGAAGTCTTGAAGGTGCTTTACAAATAATCTTCATAACAGCCTTAACGGCGCGCTCTGGTGGTCGTGCCGGCGTGCCCATTCCGCCAACGACTAGTTAGGCCATTCGATGTATCAGGAAGTTTTGAGTTGGGTACAGCAGTATGGGTTCTGGTTTTACCCAATTACTTTCATCTGGGCATTTTTTGAAGGCGAGACATTTTTAATTTTTGCTGGATTTTTTGCTTCCCAAGACATGCTCTCGCTTGTGCCGCTCATCTTTTGTGCTTGGGCAGGAACGACGCTGGGAGATTTTTTCTTCTTCATGCTCGGACGCCATTACGGCAAGAAACTACTAACCAAAATGCCGAAACTAGCTAAGGGACAAAAAGAAGTCATCCATTGGATAACGAAGCATGATGTGGTTTTCATTCTGACGTATCGTTATATTTACGGGCTCCGGAACATAAGTGCCATTGCTATTGGCACCAGCAATATGAGTGGGCTTCGCTTTTTCATTCTCAATATGTGCGGAGCGCTGATCTGGGCTATTAGTTTTGCCTGTGGCGGCTATCTATTTGGTGATCTTCTCGTCAAGGAAGGCGAGGATCCAATCCACTCTCTTATGATTGTCGTCCTAGTCATTTTTGTCTTCATCATCGCGTTTCGTTTCTTTAACCGCAAGAAAGCAGCGAAGAAGGAGCAACCGGATGACAAGAACGAGTTGCCAGATTAGTTTTACGATTCAAGGTTTTCTACCGTAGGCAATAAACCCTCGATGCATGAGGTCAGCCTGGCCATAGGGCAGAGGGGAGCCATCTAACGTGGCAACACCGCCTCCTGCAGCAACAAGAATGGCTTCGCCAGCAGCGTTATCCCACTCCATCGTTTCTCCAAAACGAGGATAGACATCTGCTTTGCCCTGCGCGATATACCCGAACTTCAGGGCGCTGCTGACCATCAGATGCTGCGCGACAGAATTATTATCTAACCACCCCTGCAGGCGCAGCCCAGTCATGGTGCGCCGGCCGGTGATCATGGTCATGCCTTGTTGTGGCACAGGGCGCGCGGCCAGCCGCGAAGCTTGCGGGTCTGCAGGCGATGAATACCAGGCGGCACCATCGCTGTCATTCCAGAACATCTCCTGCCGTGACGGCGCGTAAATCAGACCAAAGGCTGGCCGCTGCCGGATAATGAGAGCGATGTTGATGCTGTAATCATCATGTCCTGCCAGAAAACTTCGTGTGCCGTCCAGCGGATCAACGAGCCAAAATGGCGTATCCAGCGACGGCATCACACTTGGTGCACTTTCCTCGGTAATAACAGGAATGAGAGGATCAAGATTTTGTAACCCCAGCATAATGTAGGCATCAGCTGCGCAATCCGCATTACATTGCGGGCTGCCATCGGGCTTAACGGTAACTGTTAAGCCACGCGCGCGCTCACCTAGGATCACAGCTCCCGCCTCAAGCGCTAGCTGTTGCACGGGCGCTACCCAGGAGTGCCAGTCCATCTCAATTGATCTTTTTTAGCCCGCGTTCGATCCGATCAACAAGGGCGTCATCGCCGGTCATGATGCCGCCACTGGCCTCCATTTGGTCAATCACTGCGTTAAGAGAACTCAAGATATCACTGCCCTGGCTTTTGATGCCGTGGCGCATACTGTCACCCTTTTGTTGCAAGGCGTCTATCGCAAAGGAGATGGCCGCAAGCTCACTACGAGCCTGTTGCGCGATACGTGCCAAATTTTGCGCTTGCTCCTGCCAGCTTTGACCAGCTTTGTCCACCATGCCAACCGCCTGCTGTGTATCTTGACCGAGGCTGATGATGTGCTTCTGCAAGGATGCGCTGAGTTTTTGCAGCTGCGCAGCAACTTGCTCGGTCCTGTGCCAACTGGCGGCTGCCTTCCATTTTCTGCTGCAGAATATCTACCTGCTGGATACTGTGATCGAGTGTGTTGGTCAGGTAATGTTGCGCGTTACTGATGGTGGTTGTGGCACCGGACAAATGCTGCAACTGTGTGTCCACCGTTTTTCCAAAGCCAAGTAGGAGTTGCGCGGCATCTTCCGCCAGGGCGCGTAAAGCATTTGTTTTGTTGTCAGCGATCTCACCACTGGCTCTCATCGCAGCCCCGAACCGATCCTGCATGGCAGCTATATCCTTCAGCGCAGTATCAGAAACATGGCGCATGACACCTGCCTTTTGTTCCAGCTGTAATGCGGCAGCGGCCACACTTTCATGGAGACCCGCTAGTTCTTCCTGCAGGCCAGTACGCAATTCCTGCACATGATTGCGATAATTCGCTCCCGCACCGATCATGCTCTGCTCAGCTTTCTGGCTAATTTCGGCCAGTTGGCTGATGCTGCCACCCAGCGACTGTGTGCCAACCGTCAGCACCTTGGTTGTCGATTGCAATTGCCCATCCATAAATTGGAGCTTGCTGATAAACTGCGCGTTAGCGTTCTCAGCGCCGTCGCGCAACTGCGATAGACGGTCACAGGCCGAAGCCATGTGCGCTAAAGCTGCAGCAGCCTGATCCACCAGTTTGTGCTGCTCTGTCACCAGAATACCGCTGCCGCTCTGCAGGCTAGACAAATGGCCGGCAAGTTGCAGGCCGAAGCTACGGAGTGTCTGATCTGCTTGCTCGGCAACCGATTGCAGGTTTTGCGTCTGCGTGGCAAGCCGGCCGTAATGTGCGTCACCAGCGGTGACGACCTGTTGCGCTGCTAGCGCCATCTGCTCAGAGGCTTTTTCTGCCTGCTCCCGCAAATGACTGCCTGCACGTGTCACACGCTCCTGCGCAATATCAATAACTTGTGGCAAGCGGGTGCTTTCCTGCCGCACTTGCGCTCCGGCTGCGAGTAAACTGTCAACGCTGCTGTTCACCTGAGCGACGACTTGCGTGGCAGCATTAGCAGTAAAGGTGCTGTGTTCACTCAGTCGCTGCATTTCCTCGCGCAGATGGATGATCATGCCCTGCAGCTGGCCGGCAATATGGCTGCTCAAGCCTTGGGTGCGGGTGCTGCTTTCGGCTAACACGTCTAGAATACCACGCAGATCGTTGGCAGCACTGGCAGTTTGCGCTGCCATGTCAACTGTGTGGGCACTGACACGTCGGCTGGCCGCCGCGAGAGCTTCCTGCTCGTCCTGCAACTGGCTGCCCAGCGCGCGCAAGCGTTCGCTAACCTGGTCTGCTGCGACGTCCAGCTTACCAACTTCCGCGTAGACACTTTGCGCAGCTTGCCGTGCGACCTGGCCGAAGCGCACGGCATATTCGTCAAGATTGCTCAGTATATCATGGTTCTGGCCACGCATCTCCACGCCGATATCTTTCATCTGGGCCATGATGTCGCGAAGATTATCAGCTGTATGTGCCGTTTCGAGTGCATACTGGTTGCGCATCTCGTTGGCATGCTCCATCATCTGTGCACGAATTTGTGCGTGGTTGCCGCTGATACGCTGTAACAACGTTTCAACCTGTTGTGCTAGCGCATCACCGCCCAGATCAATCGTGCCGACAGCTTCGCCGACCTGGCGCCGTAACCGTTCGCCGCTACCATCAATACGTTCCAGCATCACCGTGATATCTTCGGCGATGCGCGCCATGTCTGCCTCGGCCTGACGCCGCAGGGCATTGGTATAATCCGCGATCTCATCCTTGACTTTGTCTTGGTTTTCCGCGATTTGCGCCAACATTTGCGCAAATTCACGCTTGGTCAACGCACCCGCTTGGCTAATGCGGCTCAGAACATCTTCATTCTGGAAACGCAGATGCCCAATGCTGCCATCTATCTGCCCCAGCAATTGGCTGAGGCTGGCGCTAAAGCGCTCCGTCTCGTCGTCAGCCTTGCGCTGGAGCGCCTGGCTCTGGCCTGCAATGCGTTGCAGCGCCGATTGGTTTTTCTCATCAATTTGCTGCAAGAGGACGGTGAATTGATCTGCAATCGCCTGGCGGCTCGTGCCGATGATAGCAAGTATCTCCTGGGTCTGGCGCTGCATATCACTGCCGCCGCTTTCAATCTGCGTGAGCATGCTGTAAAGTTTGTCGCCATAAAAACTGATTTCTTCTAGAGCCTTATCGCGTAGGACGGCGACTTGGTCTCCGATGCGATCGCGCAAAGCGCCTGTGCCTAGGTCAACGCGCTGCATAGCCTGATTAAACTGATCGTCCAGTTGTCCGTTAAGCGTGCTGATTTGTTGATGCGTACGTCCCGCCTGGTTCATGACGCTATCACTCGCAGCGTTGATTCGCTCCACGAGTCCGTTGAAGAGATCCCCCATTCCGCGCGCTTCCTGCATGGCGCGGTCGCGCAACACTGCCACCTGATGCAGCGCCTGTTCACGTAACGCAGAGCTGCCGTCGTTAAATTGTTCAAGGCACGCAGTCAATTCCGCTTCCATTGCATCGCGGCTGTTGCCGATGCGATCCAGAACCGTGTCAGCCTGTCGACGCAGCTCTTCGCCGCTCACTTCCATATTCTGAAGTACCTGGCGATAAGCAGCCGCCATATCGTGGGCTTCTTGGATGGCCTGCGAGCGCACGGCAGCCGCATGATCAGCCATTTGTTCACGGATTTGGATATTATTGCTGGCGATGGAACCGAGCAGGGAACCGATCTGCTGCATTATCTGGTCGCCACTCTGGCTGATGCTGCTGACCACATCTTGTGTGCGCGCGCGAATTATGCCGCCGCTGTTGTCAACACCATCCAGTAACTGCTGGACACTCGCCATCATGCGTTCGGTTTCATCCGCCGTTTGTGAACGCAAGGCAGCGGATTGTTGTGCTAAAGTATCGCGAACCTGCGTGCCGCATAACTGCAAATTGGCCACAGCATCGGCGACTTGTGCAGTCATGCCTGCGCTGCCGGTACTAATTTCGCGCATTATTAGTTCCGTTTGACCTCGCAGGCGTGCTCCCTGGTCGGTCATGGCATCAAATACCTGAGCGATGTCTGCTGCAAGGCGACCTGCTTCGGCC
>CAYOGS010000160.1:0-5051 GCA_964403435.1 uncultured Rhodospirillales bacterium
ATGAAATCGAACAAAGTATTGCGCGACCAGGCTTCGTCCGTGAAGCGCTTGTCGTTGGATGGCGTTTCCACCACTGTCTCATAGGTCTGTCCCATGAAGCGGCGAGTGGTGTTTTGCCACAGCCGCATATAATCCTGCCACAGCCCCATCTGCGCGGTCATCAGCTTCTGCGGGTTTTGCCAGATCTGCTGGGACATTTGCAGCCACGGCGCGGCTAAGTTGGCCATTTGCGGTGGGATCTCTGGCGCCGCGGGTGGATTCAACTTCATCCGCTCAAGAAAATCACGGATCAGCGGCTGGCTTTTTTCCATGAGATTGAACATTGCTTGCCCCAGCGCAACGGGGTCGGGCAGGTTGCTTTTTTCACCCGGTTCTGGCGCGGGTTCAGTTGGCTCTGGTCTTGCGGCGTTGTGATTGTCAGGGGCTGGCTCGGGCGGCGTATCTTCGGCGACTAAAGCTTGTGGCGGCTCAGGGGCAGCACGCAGTTCTGGTGCCTGAACCGGCAGCGGCTCTGGCTCCTTTGGCCCCTCTGGTTCCGGTGCTTGAATAGACATCTCGTCATGTGTTTCCGGCGCAGGCCCAGGCGGGATGCGGACGTCAGATTCCTCATGCAATACTTCCCGAATTGCATCCTTGCTGGCGAAAGCCGGCTTTCGCCGCGGCGTTGCCACGAATTCCCGGATCATCTGCAGCCGTGCCGCCGTCAATTCGGCTTCGGTCAAAGGGGCTTTCTTCTTGTTGAAATTGGCGTTACTGTCTTCTTCGGACATGCAGACACCTGAGTGAGGGTGCAGATTCAGGCAAGATGTGATTGTCATGGCATACGGCAATTTTCAGAAAAAGACCACGATTTTTCAAAATACTGCGCTGCTTTTTGTATGCGTTGCCTTAACAGGTTGTGCCGACTGGAAAATTCTGAACGACCTGACCGGTGAACCAGAAGCCGGACCAATGGCCAACCGCGCTGGCATCTTGCGCGTGGATAGCCGTGAAGCCTTATGGCCCAATCTTGCCAGTGTGCCGCCACGTCCAGCACCAATGGCGCCCAAGGCGCAGCGCGAGGCGCAGCTGCAGGCCTTGGAAGCGCAGCGCCGCGCCGGGCTCGGCTTGCTGCAGGCCTTGCCGCCAGCCGCCGCTGCCGCCTCCGCCCCTTAGGGGCAGGAACGGACTTTTCAAAACACAGCAGCCACACTTTTCATCAACAAAGCACCTTTCGTAGCGCAATATTGGCCGCTAGAAAGGAATCCGGTCAGAGGATATGCCATGAACAACGAAGAATTTTATCGCATCAAGCGCCTGCCGCCTTATGTGTTCGCACAAGTTACCGGCATGAAGCAGGCGGCTCGGGCGGCCGGCGCCGATATCATCGACCTCGGCATGGGCAATCCTGACCAACCGACGCCGTCGCATATCGTGGAAAAGCTGGTGGAGACAGTGCGCGACCCCAAGACGCACCGTTATTCCATGTCGAAAGGTATTCCCGGCCTGCGTCGCGCTCAGGCGGCCTATTACAAGCGGCGCTTTGATGTGGAGATTGACCCAGAGACCGAATGCGTGATGACGCTGGGGTCAAAAGAGGGGCTGGCCAATCTAGCGCAGGCCATCACATCGCCGGGCGATACCATCATCGTGCCCAACCCGTCCTATCCCATCCACCCTTTCGGTTTCATCCTGGCAGGTGCCGCACTGCGGCATATTCCTGTGGGGCCGGACTATGATTTCATGGAGCTGTTCAAGCGAGCGGTGAAGCATAGCATCCCCAAGCCACTGTGCGTTATTCTCTCATATCCGTCCAACCCGACCGCGCAGGTGGTGGATTTAGAATTCTATCGCAAGATCGTAGAATTTTGCCTGGAGCAGCAGATTTATATCATTTCGGATGTTGCTTATTCCGAACTGTATTTTGATGGCAACCCACCGCCTTCCGTCCTGCAGGTGCCGGGTGCCAAGGACATTGCTATCGAATTCACCACACTGAGTAAAACCTACAACATGCCAGGCTGGCGCGTGGGTTTCGGGGTTGGGTGCCGCAAGCTAGTCGCGGCGCTGACGCGCTTCAAGTCCTATGTGGATTACGGCGCCTTCACGCCTATCCAGGTGGCGGCGGTGACGGCGCTGAACGGGCCGCAAGACTGTGTGGCGGAAATCCGCGCGATGTATAAAGAGCGCCGCGACGCGCTGATCGAAGGGCTGAAGCAGGCTGGATGGGACGTGCCGCCGCCCCCAGCCACCATGTTTTGCTGGGCGCCAATTCCGGAGCCGTTCAAGCATCTCGGCTCCTTGGAATTCGCCAAATTGCTCATCAAGGAAGCGCAGGTGGCTGTCTCGCCTGGTGTCGGCTTCGGTGAGTATGGCTACGGGCATGTGCGGCTGGCCTTGATCGAAAATCCGCACCGCTTGCGTCAGGCATGCCGCAACATCAAACAGTTCCTGAACGGTAAGGCGTGACGCATGATACAAGGGTCACAACCATTGCGGATTGGGTTGGTCGGGCTAGGAGCGGTCGGATTGGCCACGGCGCAGATTCTGCAGGAGCAGGCCAATTTGTTGGCGGCGCGGGCACGGCGCCGATTAGAAATCGTGGCCGTGTGCGCGCGCAACGCCAAGCGGGAGCGCGGCGTGGATTTGTCTGCCTATCGTTGGCATGACGATGCGCTGACACTGGCGCAGGCTCCAGATATTGACGTTGTTGTTGAACTAGTCGGTGGTGCAGAAGGGCTGGCGCGGGCACTGCTGACAACCGCCCTGCAGGCTGGCAAAGCGGTAGTAACTGCCAACAAGGCTCTACTGGCTGGGCACGGCATGGCTTTGGCGGCGATTGCGGAAAAGACCGGTGCATCCTTGGCGTTTGAGGCGGCTGTAGCCGGCGGAGTGCCGGTGGTGAAAGCTTTGCGTGAAGGACTAAGTGCGAATCGCTTGACAGGCATACGCGGCATTTTGAATGGAACTTGTAATGATATCCTGTGTCGCATGGCGCAGGAGGATTGCGATTTCGCCGAAGCGTTAAAGGCGGCGCAGGAAGCTGGCTTCGCCGAATCCGACCCCACACTGGATATTGATGGCTATGACGCCATGCAGAAAATCGCCCTGCTGGCGATGATGGGTTTCGGCATCCGGTTTGACACCGCGCAGATTCAACGCAAAGGCATCCGCAACATTCAACGGCATGATGTCCTGCAGGCGCGGCGCGATGGCAAAATGATTAAGCTGGTGGCCAGCGCCACGCGGCAGGGCGACAAGTTCCATATCAGCGTAGGGCCGGAAATGCTGCTGCTGGGCGACCCGCTGGCGGCGCTGCCCGGCGCCATGAACGCTGTGACCTTGCGCGGCAACCTCGTTGGGGCGATTAACTTGACCGGTGCCGGGGCAGGGGGCGTGCCCACGGCCTCCGCCGTGGTGGCAGATTTGGTGGATCTCGCCCAAGGCCGCGTTACGCTGCCCTTCGGCGTACCGGTGGAGCAACTGCAGGCTGTAACGCTGACTTGAGGAGCGCTTCGGATTTACTGCAGAAGGAAAATTCGTCACCAGAAAAAATCAAGGACTTGTCAAATGCCAGCCCAAGTTTTTTCGTCCCACAAACGTTGCGTTCATACTGGCAAGGGGTGAGGACTCCGATTTTAGTTCTAACAAGTTTGGCGAACAGGAATCTTTAACATGCATGACATTCGTTTCATCCGCGAGAATCCCGCAGCGTTTGATGCTGGCCTGGATCGGCGCGGGCTTGCACCGCAGGCTGTGGCCATTTTGGAATTGGACGCGACGCGTCGCAAATGCCAGACGCGGTGGCAAGACTTACAAGCCAAGCGCAACGCGTTGTCTCAGCAAATCGGCGGCGTGAAAAAGAACGGCGGTGATGCTGCCACACTGATGGCCGAAGTTGCGGCGCTGAAGCAGCAGATGGAAGCACTTGAACTGGAAGAGAAGGCGCAAGGCAGAGATTTAATCGACATTCTGTCCACCATACCTAACCTACCCGCCGCCGATGTGCCTGACGGTAAAGACGAGCACGACAATAAGGAACTGCAACGTGTCGGCGATCCGGCACGGCTCAATTCTGCCAAGCAGCATTTTGAACTTGGCGAAGCACTAGGGCAGATGGACTTCGCCAAGGCTGCCAAACTTTCCGGTGCGCGCTTCACGCTGCTGCGCGGCAATCTGGCGCGCCTGGAGCGCGCGCTGGGCAATTTCATGCTCGATATCCTGACGCAGGAATTTGCCTATGAGGAAATCAGCCCGCCGCTGATGGTGCGCGAAGACATTATGTATGGCACGGCGCAATTGCCGAAGTTCCGAGATGATCAATTTAAGGTGATCAAGAAAACGTTGAGTCTTGAAGAAGAAGAGAAATTGAGCCGTGAATTGGACAGCCAGACCTGGGAGATGGTTAGGCAAAAAGCACTCAATACTGAAGAAGAATTACATGATCATCTGCAGGCAAACCGTTTGACAGTAAAAGTTCAATCTGAAGATCACCTTTGGCTCATCCCGACCGCCGAAGTACCACTGACCAATATCGTCAATGACGAGATTGCGGATGTCGCCAAATTGCCACTGCGCTTTGCGGCGCGCACGCCATGTTTCCGCGCTGAGGCCGGCGCGGCCGGCAAGGACACGCGCGGGATGATCCGGCAGCACCAGTTTTACAAAGTGGAGATGGTGAGCATCACCACGCCCGATCAGTCCGAAGTCGAGCATGAGCGCATGACACGCTGTGCGGAGACGGTGCTGGAGCGGCTGGGGCTGCCTTATCGGCGTCTCGTGCTTTGCACCGGGGATATGGGCTTCGCGGCACGCAAAACCTATGATTTAGAGGTCTGGCTGCCCGGCCAGAATGCCTACCGCGAGATTTCAAGCTGCTCAAATTGCGGCGATTTCCAGGCGCGGCGGATGAATGCTCGCTTCAAGCCCGCCGGCGAAAAAACGACACAATTTCTGCATACGCTCAACGGCTCGGGCGTGGCGGTTGGTCGTTGCCTGGTGGCTATCATGGAAAACTACCAGAATCAGGACGGTTCGATTACCATACCCGAATCGTTGCGCCCCTACATGGG
>CAYOGS010000161.1:0-1847 GCA_964403435.1 uncultured Rhodospirillales bacterium
CGACCGCGTAGGCGGCGACGTGCAGTCCGGCACCGGTGGCGATACCAACGCCACTTTCTTCAGCCATGCACGTGACTACATCGCCTGGGGCTTGGGCACGCAAGTGGCCTATGCCGGCTTCACCTTCGGCGGCAGCTATGTTGACGCAGGTAGCTACAATACGTTTGAGACCACCTCGGGCTTGAACCAAGACAAAGAACAGAATGTCTGGACTTTGGGTGCAAAGTACGAGCAAAACAAGTATGCCGTGGCCGTCAACTATATGCGCGCCAAGGGTTACAGCTTCTCGTTGGATGGCTCGACCACCGGCGCCGCTGCTGATGAGGACTATGTCAAGAGCTTCAACGCCTACAGCGTTGGTGGCACCTACACCTGGTTCCCGGGTATGGCCACGCAGCTTGACTATGTCTTCTTCAACCAGAAGCGCTCCGATACGCCCAGCAAGGCTGCTGGCAGCGTTGTCGTGGTCTCGCAGAAGCTGACCTTCTAATCAGCCGAAGCATCGAGTTGTGAGAATAGGGCGGCTGGGCAACCAGCCGCCCTTGTTTTTGGCATAGCCTCGATGGACAAACACCATTAGCCTATTTGCCAAACCGCGCCTTTCCTGATTGATTGAGTTTCATGACGCGTCCCGCCCTTAAATCCCTGTCGCTGCCGGTGACTGACAGCCAAAAACTGCATTTTTCCGCTGCTGATCTAAGCTCGGTCAAAGAATATTTAGCGGCCTATGCGGCAAGTGATGCCTGGCGCAGCGATTTTCTCACCGGCATCGAAGATGTCCTACAACCCTATCGCAGCCGCTACGAAACCGCGAACCCGTCGGCGCGTCGCGCTTTCATCACTGCCCTGCAGACCCGCGCCCACACCGAGCCAGCTTTGGCTGTCCTGCTCTTGTCTTTTGTGTTTGATCTCAGCAAAGACCCGTCGTTGGTGCCGGACCTGCTGGCCGCTGTCGGCGCACGCCGCGATCTGCCGCCACATCGCCATTACAATCTCTTTTTGCATCTGACGCATCTGCTGATGATGAATCGTGCGGCTTTCAGCGCGGCGGACTATGCTCACCTGCGGCAAAAGTCTTTACGCCCGCTCTTCGCCCGTATTTTGCAACGTCTGCGCCGCACGGTGCCGGAACCTTTGGCGCCCTATCGAGCCGACCGCAAGAAAGTCTTGGTCATCGCCAATGCCATCAACAATCCGCGCTTCACCGGTCCGCTTTGGGATGCGCTGGAATACGCCCACAGCCTACGCCATGATTTCGGCTTGGAGCCGCTGGTGGTCAACAGCAATATCTGGCTGCAAACCATGGCTGACCCGATTTGGCCCCTGCGCTGTTATTCCACCCCGCCGGGCAAGCAACGGGATTACTGGCCGCATCGCAGCGACAAATTGCCGCTCTTTCGCCTGTGGGAGGCGTCGCCGACCCCGGCGGCCTTGGCCGATTTTTGCACGCTGGTGCAGGCTGAAAGGCCGGCGCTGGCCATCAGTATCGGCGACACCAACGCTTATACCGAACTGCTGGCTGAGCAGATTCCCACCTATGTCATGCATTTCACCGTGGACTTCCCCATCACATTGCGTGCCCGGCCCACCTACCACCCCAATCTGCCGGAAACGTCGCTTGCTATCCGCCGCATGGCTGGCCAGGTGGACAGCAATCTTGTCCAGCTGGTGCCAAGCTATTCGGTGCATGGCCGCTATTGCCGCTATACGCGACGGGATTTTGGGGTGGCCGAAGACGCCTGTGTCTATGCTGTCGTAGGCCATCGTTTGGACTCGGAAGTAACCGCTGATTTCCTGCAAATATTGAATAATATCCTTGCTGCTGTGCCCAACGGCTTCGTGTTTTT
>CAYOGS010000161.1:1857-5022 GCA_964403435.1 uncultured Rhodospirillales bacterium
GCCTGTTCCCCAGCTACCGCAGCCGCGTCGCGCCCTACCCGGCGCTTTGCCAACGCAGCGCATTCATTGGCAACGTTGGCGATGTCGCCAGTTTCATGCGCATCGTTGATATTTACCTTAACCCCGATCGTGCCGGCGGCGGCAGCTCGGCGGTCTATGCGCTTGAAGCCGGCGTGCCGGTCTTAACCATGCCGCATGGCGATGTTGCCTTTGCTGCCGGGACGGATCACCACTGCGCGGATTATGCCTTGCTGCAGTCCCGTGCTGTGTCTCTGGCCGCCGACCCCGATTTACTGCGCCGGGCGCGCCGTCTCGCTAAGCTGCGTGCGGCCGCCATCTGTCAACGGGATGTTAATATGCGCCTGATATTGCAAGACGCTGGAATTGCGCCCATAAATCCCCCTGGAAAATCCGTCGCTCACCGCGAACCCGCAACCCGAACCTGAAACAGTGCTATGGCCAAACATATTCTCGTTACCGGCGGTGCCGGCTATATCGGCAGCGTGCTTTGCGGCGAATTACTGAGCGCCGGTTATGAAGTCACCTGCGTTGACCGCTTTTTCTTTGGCCTCAACACCGTGGCCGCCTATCAGGATGACCCAGGCTTCCATATCCTGCGTGCCGATACGCGGGAAATGACGGCAGCCGATTTCAAAGGCATCCACGCCGTTATTGACCTCGCTGGTCTCTCGAACGATCCAGCCTGCGATCTGGAAAACAGCCTGACCGAAAGCATCAATCATCAGGGCGCCGTCCATATCGCCAAATTGGCCAAGGCCGCTGGGGTGCAGCGTTATATCTATGCTTCCTCCTGCAGCGTCTATGGCCGCGGCAATGAAGGCCAGCCTGTGAACGAAGAATCGCCCTGCTATCCCGTCTCGCTTTACGCCAAATGCAAATTGCAGGTGGAGCAGAATTTGCTCCCGTTAGCAGATGACAGTTTTTGCATCACCTTTCCGCGGTTCGCCACTGTCTATGGCGCCTCACCGCGCATGCGCTTTGACCTCATCATCAACATCATGACCGTGTTCGCTTATACGCGGCGCAAAATCATCGTCCTGGGCGGCGGCCAGCAATGGCGCCCCGTGGTGCATGTGCGCGATATCTGCGCCATGCTGATCACTTTTCTTAAGGCGCCGGTCAAGAAGATCAACGGCGAGATTTTCAACATCGGCAGCAACGAGCAGAACTACAAAGTCATCGAAGTCGCGCGCCGCATCCAGGATTTGGTGTCGGGCGTAGAGGTGGATATCGCACCGGACGATGCCGACAAACGCTCCTACAATGTTGACTTCACCAAGGTGAAAGAAGCCTTCGGTTTCGAACCAACATTTGACCTGACCTTGGGCGCCCAGGAAGTTCTAGCCGGCCTACGCGATGGTTCGCTCGACCCGCAAGACCCACGCACCATCACGTCCAAATACTATAAGTATCTGATCGATGCCGACCAAACCGTGGCATCTGTCAAGTTGAACGGCCGCCTACTGTGAAGCCAGCCAACGGGGATTTACTGCAACGTCTGCATGGCGGCGATATCTATGCCGGCTTTCCGTTGCAGGATTATCGGCTCGATCTCAATAACTGGCAGAGCCAACACCCGTTCTTTGCCGAAGCCATCACCAAATACCGTCCGCGCCTGATCGTGGAGCTGGGCAGCTGGAAGGGCGGCTCGGCCGTGCATATGGCCGGCCTGGTCAAGCAACTAAGGCTGGATTGCCCCATCATCTGCATTGATACTTGGCTCGGCCATTGGTTCTGGTGGGCGGAAAAACAGACCGGCTCCTTCTCCAGCGAACGCACCTTGTGGCAGGAGGTGAATACACGCCACGGCTGGCCGCAGGTGTTCTATCAGTTCCTCGCCAACGTCATTCATAGTGGCGCACAAGACATCATTGTTCCGGTGCCGCAGACCACCACACACGGCCTAGCCATGTTGCGTCATCTCGCGATTCAGCCAGACATGATCTACATTGACGCCGACCATGATTACGCGCCCGTCTATCAAGACATCAAGGACGCCTATGCCCTGCTGCCGCCCGGTGGCGTGCTGTTAGGTGATGATTATTATGCCGAATATCCCGGCGTGATGCAGGCGGTTGACCAATTCGCCGCCGAGCAGAAATTGACCTTCGCTACTTTTCCACCGAACAAATGGCTCATGCAGAAACCGACACCGGTCTGATCATGCGGATCAACCCCCGTGTTGACCCATATGAAGATCCGTCCGCAGTCTTCGTGCAGGACTTCACGCTGCAGGGTTGCGGCGCGCCGCCCGCTGCATTGGCGGGCATTCCCAAAGGCATGTTGACCGCCAAGGAACGCACTGCTTTTTTCTTGCTGGCGCGGGATTATTGTCAGGGGCGCGGCTGCATTGTGGATGCCGGTTCGTTTTGCGGCTCGTCAACCGCATTGTTTGGTTACGGTCTCTCCGCGAATCCCAAGATCGGCTTTCTCCGCGCGCAGCTAGATGTCTTTGATCTTTTCAGCTGCACGGAAGATTATCTAATTGAGTGCATCCATTCCTATTACGGGCTGAAGCTGGCCAGGGGTGCCGAATTTCAATCTATCCATCGGACGCTGACTGCGCCGCTGCTCTCGATGCAGCGAGTCTATCCGGGCGACTTTTTACAAACAATCTGGCAGCCGCGTCCCGTCGAACTGCTGTTTATTGATCTGGCCAAAACGCCGGCCTTGTTGGGCGAAGCCATGCGCCGTTTTATGCCTCAGGCGGAATATGGCCACACATTGCTGATCCACCAGGATTATTACTGGTATCAGCAGGGCTATATCCCTCTGGTCATGGAATATCTGTCAGACTATTTCGAGCCTTATTGTCCTCGGATAGATAACACCGCGATCTTCCGCTGCACGCGCCCAATTCCAGAAACAGTCATGGCCAAGGTGCATAATTTTGCTTTCGATCATGCCGAACGGCAGGAATTGCTGCGCCGGTGCGCCGACAAACTGGCGCCGGATGACGCCAAATATATCCACCTCTCTGCCGCCGTCCTGCAGGCTTATACCGAGCGCGCAGCCGGCGACGCTGCAGCTAAACCGCGCCTACAGGTCGTGGTGCGGCAAAGCGTAAACGAACATCCGCGCGGCCGCAGCGACCATTGGGATTTTGTGTTGCACACGCTGAACGCGGAATGGCAACTTGGCCTG
>CAYOGS010000162.1:0-5019 GCA_964403435.1 uncultured Rhodospirillales bacterium
GCCTTGCCCTTGGCGCGGGCATTATGGGGGAGAATCGCCTGGGAGAACCCCAGCTTGGCGGCTTCCTTGAGCCGCAAATCCGCCTGGCTCACCGGCCGCACTTCGCCGGCAAGGCCGATTTCGCCGAACACCACACATTCCGGCGGCACCGGCACACCACTCATCGAAGACAGTAGCGCTGCGGCCACCGCCAGGTCAGCTGCCGGCTCGTTGATCTTCAGCCCGCCGGCGACGTTGAGATAAATATCGTTGGCGCCGATGGTCACGCCGCAGCGCGCCTCCAGCACAGCGAGTACCATGGCTAGGCGCCCACTATCCCACCCCACCACGGCACGGCGCGGCGTGCCCAGCGCGGAGGGCGCCACCAGCGCCTGAATTTCTACCAGCACCGGCCGTGTGCCTTCCAGTCCGGCGAAGACGGCAGCGCCAGAAACATCTTCTCGCCGGTCGGCCAAAAAAAGCGCCGAGGGGTTAGGCACTTCCACCAGCCCTTGTTCAGTCATTTCAAACACGCCGATTTCGTCCGTGGGGCCGAAACGGTTCTTCACACCGCGCAGAATGCGGAAATGATGGCCGCGCTCGCCTTCCAGATACAGCACGGTGTCCACCATATGCTCCAGCACGCGGGGGCCGGCGAGAGTGCCTTCTTTCGTCACATGCCCCACCAGCAGCAGCGTGATGTTGCGCGCCTTGGCCAAGCGAATAAACTCCTGCGATGACGCACGCACCTGCGCCACTGTGCCGGGTGCGCTGTCCAGCACGTCCACATACATGGTCTGAATGGAGTCAATCACAACCACGGCGGGGGCATCTGGCCTGTCTAGGCTCGCCACGATATCGCGTACGGAGGTGGCGTTGGCCAGATCGCACGCGATGTTGGCGAGTCCGAGACGGCGGGCGCGCATCCGCACCTGATCAACCGCTTCCTCGCCTGAAATATAGGCGCAGGGGCTGCCACGCGCCGCCAGTTGGCATACCGTTTGCAGCAAGAGCGTGGATTTGCCGATACCAGGGTCGCCGCCAATGAGGATGACCGAGCCGGGTACGAAGCCGCCGCCCGCCACGCGGTCTAGTTCCGAGATGCCGGTCATTCGGCGGGGCTGCGGCACGGAACTGCCAGCCAGGTCAACGAATTCCAGCCGGCTCTTGCCGCCTTTGCCAGCGGCTTTGCCCAGCCCTTGGCCTAGGCTTTTAGGCGGCGCGGCGGCAACCGTTTCTTCAATCAATGTATTCCAGGCGTTGCACGCCTCACAGCGGCCGTTCCATTTCGGAAACGCCGCGCCGCAGCTCTGGCAAACAAAGTGGGATGTGGCTTTAGGCATGGTTATTTGTCCACACTCTTGTGTTGCATAGGCTTATCGGTAAGCGCACGGAGTTTGTTTAGTAATTCGATGGTTTTTTTGTGCTCTATAGAGGGGAGCATTCTGGAGCCTGTGGGCAGTCCAACATAATTATACGCCGTAACGCCATACTTCGACATTTTTTCTCTTTCATTCTTTGTATTCTCATCCGGCATAAACAGATAATCCAGGCCAGCAACGAGGCCAATGCTGCAATTGCCGATACCTAGCACGAGATCATGAACTGTTCCGCTTTCAGGCGGCTTGCCTTTCAGGACTTCAATGACCTCAAATGTAGCTTCAATATACCGATTGCGTTCTTTTGATCTCTCAGGGTCAACTATAAATTTTTCTTCGGTTTTTGTGACGTGCGCAATGAAAGCCGTTTTTGCTGTCTTATAAAAATCTTCAGCACTATCACCATAGCGATCAAAACTGCAGGCCTGTGCAGGAGACACGAGCGACAGAGCAAGAGAACACAACACCACCGACCGCGTTAGGAGCTTCAGAAAACTACATTTGGGTTCCTGAAACATTATCTTCCCTCGCGGGCTAGGTTACTAGACTTGTGCTTAATTTACCGCAATATTTGTTGTTGGAATAGTAGAACAATTTGCGAATGCAGGTAGCCATGAATGAAGCCGTCCTTGAGCAACTTGTTGCAACATTCACGCGCCGCGATGATATTGCTGAAATTCTTGCGCCCGGAGGTATCGGCGTTGAATTGGGCGTGGCTGAAGGTGGCTATTCCGAGAGGCTGCTCAAGAGATCAGCCTTAGATCATCTCTACAGCATAGATATGTGGGCTGGCGATAGAGGCCATGATACGGAAGAATATAAAACTGCCATACGGCGGCTTGACCCGTTTAGGGCAAGAAGCACTATACTTCGGATGCGCTTTGATGAGGCTTTAACGCTTTTTCCTGACGAATATTTCAATTTTGTTTATGTTGATGGCTATGCTCATACAGGCGAAGAGCAAGGCCAGACTTTTCGGGATTGGTTCCCAAAACTAAAGCCAGGCGGTATATTTGCCGGTGACGATTACAGTCCGGATTGGCCTTTGGTGGTCGAGGAAGTTGACAAATTCATCGCAGCAAACGGACTGAAACTTTATGTTATCGATTGCCAAAAAGAACCGGACAGATTTTCACAATTTCCGACATGGTTTGCATTGAAGAGCTGAAAGTAGACGTTGTCCTCAAAACAACTCCCCTTGTTTCTTGGGTTTGTCGACTTGTGCCGGGGTTTCGCCGTCATGGAACAGTAGCGTGACGGATTGCTTTGTCTTGGCGCTGGCGGCGCTGGTGATCAAAGTGCCATCCACATCGCGTACCAAGGCATAGCCGCGCTGCAGCACGCCTTGCGGTGAGAAACTTATCAGTAATTGCCCGAGGCTCTGCAGACGCTTATCGGTGCTATCCAGCCGTAACGCGTAAGCACGCTGCAGCCGGCTAGCGAGTTCCGGCAGGCGGCGTTGCTGCTCCTCGAAACGCTGCACATGGCGTTGTAGCGCGGCGTTCAGCGCCCGCGCTTCGTTCGCCAGTTTTTGCTCCGCCAGCTTCAGCCATTCGCGCGGATGTGGTAGGCGGCTGCCCAGCGTTTGTAGCCGCGCTAGGCGCAGTGCCACAAGCTGGCGCATGCCTGTATCCAGCCGCGCCGTGCGGTCATCCAGTCGCTGCCATAGCGGCTCCAGCAGCCGGCGCGGATCGCCGAGGCTGCGCGCCAGCAGCGTCATGCGCTCCAGCCGTTGACGCAAGCCCTGCTGCCAGGCTAGCTCTAACCGGCCGGACAGACCGGCGGTTTGTGTCAACAGATCCGCACGTACGGGCACCGCCATCTCAGCTGCCGCCGTCGGCGTAGGCGCACGGCGGTCAGATGCATAATCAATGAGCGTCGTATCCGTTTCATGCCCGACGGCAGAAATGAGCGGAATCGCGCTATTGGCCGCGGCGCGCACCACGTTTTCCTCGTTGAAGGCCATCAAATCTTCCAACGAGCCGCCGCCGCGCGCGACGATCAGCACATCTGGCCGCAGTGAATGGTCGAGCGGGAGCGCGTTGAAACCTGCTATGGCTGCTGCAACCTGCTCCGCCGCGCCGGTGCCCTGCACCGCCACCGGCCAGACGATGACGTGGCACGGAAATCGTTCACGTACCCGGTGCAATATATCGCGGATAACGGCCCCAGTCGGCGAAGTGATGACTCCGATGCGCCGGGGCAAAAAGGGCAGGGGACGTTTGCGCTCCGCCGCAAACAATCCTTCCGCTGCCAGCCGCTTCTTGCGGTCTTCGATCAGCTTCAGTAGCGCGCCTTCGCCCGCCAGCGCCATTTGTTCGATGACCAGCTGGTATTTGGATTGGCCGGCATAAATGGTTAGCCGGCCGGTGCACACTACATCCATGCCGATTTCCGGCTTCAGCCCCACTCGGCCGGTGCTTCCCTTCCAGACCACCGCCGCCAAGACATTAGTTTCATCCCGCAGGCTCAGGTAGATATGGCCGTTGGTATGATACTTACATTCACCTATCTCGCCGCGCACCCTTACATGGCCAAAACGCTCTTCAACCGTCAATTTCAGCTGGCGGGAAATTTCAGAAACCGTGAACTCCGGCAGATTGCTGCCGGCGCTTGGCTGGTCTATAAGACGGGTCTCGACTGGCTGGTTCATGCGGCCAGCATAAAAGATTTCATGGAGTGACGCTATGCGTGTCTTGGTCATTGGCAGTGGCGGGCGGGAGCATGCGCTGTGCTGGAAACTCAAGCAATCACCTGAGTGCACGGCGCTGTTTTGCGCCCCCGGTAATCCGGGCATCGCAGCTGTTGCCACCTGCGTGAATGTCCGCGATTCCGACCACGAGGGAGTGATTGATTTATGTCGGAAAGAAAAAATTGATTTTGTGGTCATCGGACCGGAAGGACCGCTGGTCACCGGGCTCGTGGATTCGCTGCAACGCATGAACATCAAGGCATTCGGCCCCAGCCAAGTGGCGGCGCAGATTGAAGGCTCCAAAGCCTTCATGAAAGATTTAAGCGCTCGAGCTGGCGTGCCGACAGCGAAATATAAGACCTTCACGGATGCCAAGGCCGCGCTGGATTATGTGCGCGAGCAGGGTGCGCCGATCGTCATCAAGACCGATGGGCTGGCAGCCGGCAAAGGTGTGACCGTGGCGCAGACCGTGGCGGAAGCCGAGAAAGCCGTGTTAGAAGCAATGCAAGGCAAGAAATTTGGCAGCGCCGGTCAGAAGCTTGTGATCGAAGAATTTTTAGAGGGCGAGGAGGTCAGCTTCTTTGCGCTCTGCGATGGGGGGAAAGCAATAGCATTTGCTTCGGCCCAGGATCACAAGGCAGTCTATGACGGTGACAAAGGCCCTAACACCGGTGGAATGGGCGCCTATTCTCCCGCGCCAGTGCTGACGTCGGCCTTGACCGAGCAAGTAATGCGCGAAATCATCTCGCCAGTGGTAAATGCATTGCGTGATGGCGGGTCGCCTTACCACGGCATCTTGTTTGCAGGATTGATGCTAACAGGCCAGGGGCCTCGGCTGATTGAATTCAACGTTCGTTTCGGCGATCCAGAAACGCAGGCCATACTGCCGCGACTAAAGAGTGACCTCTTGCAGGTGTTCTACGCCACGGAGACGAGCAAGCTGGAGACCGTGATGATGGAATGGCATGA
>CAYOGS010000163.1:0-5003 GCA_964403435.1 uncultured Rhodospirillales bacterium
CCGCTCATGCTGCCAAATCTGGCGCGCTAACCGCCGCGCGCCAACTGGCTGAGCAACTGAGCGCCACCCCCAATGAACTTGCCCGCCACGGTTTATCTGTCAAACATGACGGAGTTCGCCGCTCGGCACTCGAACTTTTGTCCTACACTGAAATTGCCTTCAAGGATCTTCTGCGCTTGTGGCCTCAGCTTGGAGCGTTCCCAACGAATATCCTTGAGCAAATCGAGATTGACGGACGCTATGCCGGCTATCTTGAACGCCAGGAGCAGGATATCCGAGCCTTCAACCGCGATGAAAACCTGCTCTTGCCGGAAAATCTTGATGTAGATTCCATTGGCGGCCTGTCGGCGGAAGTCCGTCAGAAACTCAAATTGGCGCAGCCCGCTACACTCGGCGCGGCTTCGCGTATTCCGGGTGTCACGCCCGCGGCCGTGATTGCACTTCTGCGTCATGTCAAACGCCGGCAGGACGCTGCATGAACATTCAGTCCTTATCCCCAGAAAGTTCCGCCCGCGAATCGTTTCTGCTTGACTTCGACGTCACACGGGAAACTGCAGCGCAGTTTGACCGATACGCTGCCATGCTGGCAGAATGGCAAACCCGCATGAATCTGGTCGCGTCCAGCACCATGCCGGCAATCTGGCAGCGCCACTTTTATGATAGCGCACAACTCTGGCCATTATTGCCCAAGACGGCGCACTCTCTGGTGGATATTGGCTCCGGCGCAGGTTTTCCTGGCATCGTGCTGGCGCTTCTGGCACAGATGCATCAACGTCCTCTAGACATTCACCTTGTAGAATCGATTCAAAAAAAGGCGGCATTCCTGCGCCATATCGTGCAGGAGTTAGCACTGCCCGTCACCGTCCATCCCCAGCGTTCTGAATCTCTTTCCGGCTTACGCGCGGATGTCATCACGGCGCGTGCGGTGGCCGCCTTGCCGGATTTATTTCGTCTGTGCCAGCCTTTGCTCGGTGCGGATAGTCAATTGCTCTTCCTCAAAGGCCGAACTGTGCGGGATGAATTGACAAAGGCACGGGAATCTTGGCAATTTGATTGTCGTCAACGGCCAAGCCGCACGCCTGATGCGGACGGTGGCGATAGCCGGGGCGAGGGGCAAGGCATGATTTTGCAGATCAGCAATCTGCGCTTTATAACGCCGCGCCATCGGCAAGCCTTGGCGGGTAACAAGCGCCGTGACAGGAGCAAGCCATGACCGAACCCAACCCATCATCAAGCCCGCCCCCAGTACCCGTGCCGCCGGATGATAACGCTCCAGATTTCCGTCCGCTGGCCTGTCGCGTCTTCGCCATCGTCAACCAAAAAGGCGGCGTCGGCAAAACCACGACCACAGTGAATCTCGCCACCGCCCTGGCCGCCGTCGGCATGCGCGTTTTGGTGGTGGATTTGGACCCGCAAGGCAACGCCTCTACCGGCTTCGGCATTCCGCGCGCTGACCGCGTCCAAGGCGTTTATGATATTTTGTTTGATGAACTGACGGTCGAAAATGTTGTGATGCCGACATCCATTCCAAACCTTTGGGTGGTGACCTCGTCGGCCGATCTAGCGGGTGCAGAAATCCAGCTGGTCAATGAACCGCGTCGCGAAAGCCGCCTACGCGAGGCCCTCAATCGCAGCGCCAACAATTTTGACTATATGCTGATTGATTGCCCACCATCGCTGAATCTACTCACGCTCAATGCCTTGGTCGCCGCCCATGCGGTATTAGTGCCGCTGCAGGTGGAGTTCTATGCTCTGGAAGGTATCAGCAGCCTGATTCAAACCGTGGAAGCCGTACGCGTCCGCTTCAATCACAGTCTGGATATCACCGGCGTGATTCTCACCATGTTTGACCGACGCAACGCGCTAAGTGAGGCGGTAGCGGCAGATGTCCGCGCCTTCTTCGGCAACCGAGTCTTTCAAACCGTCATCCCGCGTAACATCAAAGTTTCGGAAGCACCATCGCACGGCAAGCCGGTGCTACTCTACGATCTCAAATGCCCCGGCAGCCGCGCTTATATGCATTTGGCCAGCGAAGTGCTGCAGCGTGAAAAACGCCTGCTGGAGGAACAGCAGCAGGATACGGCGGCCGCGTGATCTATACCCCTGCGCTAATTCCGGAACTGGATGTTTCTGATCTGGAAAAATCACTGAAATTTTATACGCAGTTGCTGGGCTTCCGCGTTCAGTATACGCGGGAGGAGGAAGGCTTCGTCTATCTTGCCTGGGGTAATGCGCATCTGATGCTCGAGATTGCAGATGGCCCGGGTCGCCGGTGGCGTACATCGCCTCTGGAAGCGCCTTTTGGCCGTGGTGTCAATTTCCAAATCCAAATTCCGGATGCCGGGGAAATTTTCGTCAAACTGCAGGCTGCAGGCAGCCCCATCATCCAGCACCTGGAAGAAAAATGGTATCGCCGCGGCACAGTGGAGGTTGGCAATCACCAGTTCGTAGTCGCAGACCCTGATGGTTACCTTATCCGCTGCTTCACCGATCTCGGCCAGCGCGCTATTCCTGCTGCAGCCGATGTCATTCCGTTTCATACTCCCGCCAAATCTCCTACCAAACCCGACTGAAAGAGGCCGTCATGACTGAAGCCAGCAAGAACCCCAGCGCCACGCTCAAGGTGCTGCAAAATAAGCCGGCACCGCTGGGGCGTGGCCTCTCGGCCCTGTTTGGCGATTCGGATGCCGGCTATCAACCACCTCCTGCGCCGGCGGCGCTAAGACCCGCAGCCACCGAACGCGGCGGCACCGGCAACCGCCAGCTGCCAGTCACCTGGCTGCAGCCCGGCAAATTCCAGCCGCGTAAATTTTTTGATCAGACGAGTCTCGACGAACTGGCGGACTCGATCCGCGAACACGGTGTGCTGCAGCCTCTGTTGGTACGTCCCATCGGCACGGAGAAATATGAAATAATCGCTGGCGAGCGCCGCTGGCGGGCCGCCCAGGCTGCGGGCGTGCATGAAGTGCCTGTGGTGGTGCGAGAATTGTCAGACGAGAAGGCGTTGGAAATTTCCATCATTGAAAATATCCAGCGCCAGGATATTTCTGCGTTAGAGGAGGCGGATGCCTATCAGCGCCTGATCGCAGAATTCCATTATACCCAGGAAAAGCTGGCCAAGATCATCGGCAAGAGCCGCAGCCATATTGCCAACACCATGCGCCTTTCCAATCTGCCAGACAATGTGAAGGCGCTGCTCAATGAAGGCGCCATCTCAGCCGGTCATGCCCGCGCTTTGTTGGTGGCGGAAGACCCACTGGGACTGGCGCAAGAAATCATCCGCGATAAATTGTCGGTACGCGAAGTGGAAGCGCGCGTCCGCAAGCCGGTGCCGGAAGCCGATCATCAATCTCTTGTGGCTGAACTTGCTAATGCCACCACCACTAGCCATGTCCGTCAAAGCACGATCGTCACCACTCTCGACGCCAACACGCTGGCGCTTGAGCGTGACCTGACCAACGCTCTCGGGCTCAAGGTTAATCTCAATGCGCATAGCGATGGTAGCGGTGCCATCACCATCGCTTATAAAACGCTCGATCAGCTGGAAGATTTGCTGCAAAAACTGCGCTGACCCAACGGCTAGACGATCGAGGAGCGCCGACGATGGCTGGTATGGAACAGATGATTATGTTTGGGGGTATCGCTCTCGGCGCCGCTGGCGTCTTCTGGGCGGCCATGCCGTTGCTCAAGCCGAAGCCAAAACAACAGAAGAAAGTTGACCCCACGCTCACTCCAGTTGCACTGGAGCAGGCAGTGGCCGGCGCGCGCTTGGCCGGCATCGGCCCCTTCATCGTCCGCACGGCACGGGACGCGGCCAGTGAATCCCACACTTGTGAAACGGCGGCCGCAGCCATGGCGCAGGCCGTCGCCGCCTTTCGACAGGACAAAACGAAGCAGGTGCTCGTAACAGCTAACACCGAAAATCTGCTTAGCTTGCGCCGAGCAGGCAGCGCCGCCTCCACCCCGCAAACCACCCAAGGGGTGGATATCCGTCGCTTCGGTAGCGCCTGACGGCTTGTCCATAATTATGTGCCGTCGCCAAGAATAGCTATCATTGCAACGCCGCGCGTCCGCGCGGCTAATGAGACTTAGCTCGGTAGGGTGAAATTAGCTTTGGCCTGCACGCCAAGCATGAAACCATTTCCACTCTGCCCTTTTGCGCTATAGTCCGCCCCACGAATATTCAACGCGGGCAAAAATCATGAACGAACTTTTCCGCCAGGTCGGCGGCACACTCACCATGGTGGCGGGCCTTGCCATAAGTGCTTACACGGTCAAATACGCCATTGATGCGTGGAATGGCCATTACTGCCTGCCCACCAACAGTGAATACACCGTGCTGCGCCATATGGGCTCAGCTGCCAACGGCCTCATAAATATGGGCGCCTACGCGCTGGACCAGCGCTATTGCCCATCCCCGCCAATTTTCAGCGCCCCGCCAGCCCGCTCCCAAAATCTCGGCAATGGGTCTTAAATTCCTTGCTATTCCTTCTCATCTCACTCGCCTACGCCCATTGGTTCTTCCGAATTGCGAAGCGCCTCAATAAAAGCCAGCCGGTTGTCTGGGGAATACTCGGCTTTGTTACTTTTTTTTTGCCGGCGCTGCTGTCCATGTGGGCGGTCAGCGCGCTCAATTCTCCGAAATTGATCGCCTCCGCCAACACTTCCGGGGTTTTTCACCCCGAATTCATCATCCCTTTTGTCGTAGATACCGCATCAGCCTTGCTGATTGCCAATGGCATCAACCTTATCGTGCGGAAAATCTATCTTGATCCTTCCTGGAATTTTAAGACGGCGAAGCACGCGACTGCTCAGCGCCAAACCTTTGCCTTGCCGGGAGGTTTCCCGTGGTTTTTTGTCTTCGCTTACGCGGCGATTTCACTCATCGGCGTCATGGTTACCACGACGCTTGACCCGCCACCACCACCCGATCGTTACACTCCCATGCCATCGCTGGATAATTATAACTGGGGCTTTCTCAGTATAATCATCCAAAGCGCCGG
>CAYOGS010000164.1:0-4991 GCA_964403435.1 uncultured Rhodospirillales bacterium
CGATTTACCTGCAAAACATTTGGATATACAAGATTCGCACCCACGTCATGTCCACTTTAATGAAATTGAGGTTGATGGCCGTTGAATGCAGGAGCTGTTATTCCTCCTTCTTTGGATCATAGACAATCCAACTCCACCTCAAAGTCTTTTGCCAATTCCAAGCAGTCAACCACAAGATAGTTCCTTCAACACTGCATCGCCCATCTGGGCGGTAGTTAGCACGGACTGTCCAGGCGCCACGATATCACAAGTGCGAGCGCCGGATGCCAGCACCTTGGCCACCGCGCCGCCCACTGAGTTGGCCAGTGCGAAGTTGCCCAAAGAATAACGCAGCCACATTTCCACGCACAACATGGCCGCCAGAGGATTGGCCTTCCCCTGCCCCGCTATATCCGGTGCTGATCCATGCACCGGCTCATACAACGCGGCGCGCTTGCTGCCCTCGGCCTCACCCAACGAAGCCGATGGCAGCATGCCGATGGAGCCGGTGAGCATCGAAGCTTCATCCGACAAAATATCGCCGAAGAGATTATCAGTGAGAATTACATCAAACTGCTTGGGTGCGCGGCATAGCTGCATGGCACAATTGTCTACATACATGTGGCTCAGCTCCACGTCTGTATAAGCTTCGGTGTGCAGCTTGGTCACTACCTCGCGCCAAAGCACACTGCTCTCCATCACGTTGGCCTTGTCTACTGAACAGAGCCGCTTGCCGCGCGCGCGCGCCAATTCAAACGCCACCCTTGCCACGCGCAGAATTTCCTGCGTGGTGTAGACCTGCGTGTTGAAGCCGCGCTTCTGGCCGTCCGGTAGTTGCTCGATCCCGCGCGGCAGGCCGAAATAGACGCCGCCTACCAGTTCACGCACGATCATCACGTCTAGCCCCCGCACGATCTCCGGCTTCAGGCTGGAGGCATCAACCAGGGCGTCGAAAACCACGGCGGGGCGGAGATTGGCGAAGAGTGCCAGTGCCTTGCGAATGCCCAGCAATCCGGCTTCCGGCCGCTTGTCATAGGTCACATTCGCCCATTTGGGTCCGCCGACAGCGCCAAGAAACACGGCATCTGCTGCCCTGGCTTTGGCGATCACCGTCTCCGTCAGCGGCACACCATGCGCGTCAATAGCTGCGCCGCCGATTTGGTCTTCGGTGATAATCAGCTGGAGTCCTTTATGGTCGCGCAGCCACTCCAGCACGCGCTTAGCTTCGTGCATCACTTCGGGGCCAATCCCGTCACCTGGCAGAAAAAGGATATTGAGCGTCATGATGTCACCTAATACGTCGACTTTTATCAAGCCCAGGGCTGTTCCTGGCGGCGCTTATTTTCATAAGCATCAATGTCGGCGCCGTGTCTCAGTGTCAGACCGATATCGTCCAGCCCCTTCAAGAGGCAATCGCGCCGGAACGCATCCGTGCTGAACTCGAAGCTTATATTTTCTGGATAGGCCGTCACCAGTTGATGTTCCAGGTCAACAGTGATTTTCCTGCCCTGCCGAGCAAGCGCCATGAGTTGATCCACCTGATCCTGCGGTAGCACAACTGGCAAGATGCCGTTTTTGAAGCAGTTGCCGTGGAAAATGTCCGCAAAGCTTGGCGCGATGACGCAACGGATGCCAAAATCCAGGAGCGCCCACGGCGCGTGTTCGCGCGAGGAGCCGCAACCGAAATTCGCGCCGGCAATCAAAATCTCTGCCTGACGGTAGAGAGGCTGGTTGAGGATGAAGTCCGACTTTTCCGACCCGTCGGCCGCAAAGCGCATATCATTGAACAGGCACTTGCCGAGACCGGTGCGCTCTATGGTCTTCAAAAACTGCTTCGGAATGATCATGTCCGTATCTACATTCACCAGCGGCAACGGTGCCGCGATGGCGGAGAGCGTGGTAAAAGGCAACATTAGCGTTTGGCTCCCGCTGTTTTGATCTTGTCCACCTGCTCGTTCACCACCTTACGGAACGCCAAGGGGTCATCAATATTTGCGACCGGCGCAAAAGACTGGCCGCTGCCGCGCACTATGATAGTGCCGGCGTTGAAGAGCCGTTCCATGACGGACTGATCCACGGAGATGCTGTCAATCTTCTCCAGAAACTGCTCCACAGTTTCGCGCCGAATGAGTCCGACCTTGATGATTATGCGCTTGTTAGTCACCGCGATTTCCGTGCTTGCCTTACGGATGGCGCAGGCGATGATGCCCAGCACCAGAGCCGCCGCGCCGATAACCCAGAACAGCTTGCCCATTTCGCCAAACAAAAAACCCGCCACAAACAGCACAGATGACAGAAAAACGAACGGCATGTAGATGATGAAGGACACCGGTGCCATATGCACCACGTCTTCGCCCGGCAGCAGATTGCTTTCGACATAACTGGCCATGATGCCTCCGTTCGGCGTTACCGTTAGTCTTTAACTCGGCCAATAAACACGCAATCTAACCCCTTGACAATCTTATTTTGTTTGCGCACCCAAGGCAGATTTTTGTGCCAGAAAATAATAATTTCCGGCATCGTCAGGAAATTCATCCGACACCGTACAGCCTTGGTCTTGTAGGATGCGATGATATGCGGCGGTGCCGAGATGCCGGTAATGCAGCATAACGCCCTGCATTGGCGCGCTGCGGTTTTCCGCCTCCCGCCCCGCTGTGAAGAGGATTTTGCCGCCAGGCGCTAATCCGGCTGTCAGGACAGCCAGCGCCTGTTCCTGCCTGGCAGCATCCAGGTGGAACAGCACGCCCCAAGCGACTATGACGGCAAAAGGCTGCGCAAAAGGCAGTGGTGCGGTGATGTCCGCACAAATCACCGGCGCGTGCGGAAAGTTGCGGGCGTAAGCCGCCACCATCGCTGCAGAACTGTCCATCGCAAACACCTGCAAGCCGTGTTCTAGCATAAGCCGCGATACCGGTTCACCGGTGCCGCAGCCGGCGTCCAAGGCAGTGGCGCCAACTTTCATGCCAGCAATACAGCGGCGCACGGCGGCGGCGCCGATTACAGGATTGCGATTGACAGCATACCACTCTGCCAGCTGGTCATATTCTAGCATCGGCCTCAGCCGGCCTGGCGCAAGGATTTGAAGAAGGCGCTGATACGGTGGCGCAGCTGCTCACGCAGCACCACGCCCTGGTCAGTTACCCAGTTAAGCTGGATAACACGGCGCTGACCTTCAAAGGATTCATGTCCGTGCCAGGCGTTGGGCTGGTTTTTGAATACCAGCAGCGTCCCCTGCTCTGGCGGCACTTCGGCGAAGGCATCGGCTAGCGAAGAATTGGAGCGCAGCAAACGCAGCCGCCCGCCCGGCTTTTCCCATTTGCCATTCATGTAGAGCAGCACGGTCACCAACTTAGTCTTGCTGTCAGTGTGGATTTGCCCGTCCGTCGCACGACATTGGCCGCGCACCGTGACCATGGTGGGGCGATTGTTCAAATCCATGCCAAGCTTGCGGCCCACCAACTCTGCGAATGGTTCATCTTGCAATTCCCGCATCAACTGCGCGAAGTGTTGGCCATACTGCAAGGTCGGGAGCGGAAAGCTGCCCGGCTTGCCGATGGCGGGATAATCCGCTTCCGCCGCAGCCAGCGCTTCCGACGGCACGAAGCCGGGTACGATGAAGTAGGGAAAAGGTTTCGTATGCAGCGTGGCGGATTCCGCAACAGCAAGATTGAGCATCTGGGTCATGATGACGTTACCTCCAACGCAAGCTGTTTCTGCTTGAGCAACGCTTGCACCCGCGCCGCCACCAATTCCATATCGTTCAGCGGTGTGTAATGCCACTGCTCTAGCCGGCCGGCGAAAGGCCGCGTAATGCCGTCATCCTGCAACGCCTGATGGAAACGAGCGAATTTGTCCGAACCGCCAGGTAGATGAAGCACATGCACGGGTTTCCCGGTGGTCGCAGCCTCGGAGACCATATTCACGGAATCGCAGGTCACCAGAATGGCGTCCGCCAAAGCCAGCATGGAGTAATACGGGTTGTCGCCGGTGCCGTCCCAAAGATAGTGAGGTACATCGTGTAGCGCCGCTTGCAGGATGGCGAGATTGTCGGCACCGGTGCGCCGCGACGGCGTAACCAACAAGCCACAGCCAGTCTCCCACGCCATATTGGTGATCTGCTTGACCAACGGCACCATTTCTCTAGGGGATAGCTGATAGACCCCGTTCGTGCCGCCGATCAATACGGCCACCCATGGACGAGGCAAGTGCGCAAACAACGGACGGAATTTATCCGCTTCTGCAGCCAGCAAAGACGGTGACAAGCGGTGCAAGCCGCCACGCGTCGTCATCACCCCCACTCCGCGTGTTGCGTCATGGCGCGGCACAATGACCAGATCGAAACGCTGCGGGTCAAGCACTGGGTCTTGGATATGAACGCAAACCGTGCGCCGACCGCTGGCATTGCGCACGCGCAATGCTGCTGGAATGCTTTGCCTTCCCGTCGTGATGAGCAAATCCGGCCAGGGTGGCGCGATGGCATCGCCAGCAGAACTGAACGCAAAACGCTTCCCGAGGCGCAGATAGGGCGTCAACAGACGCCACAACGTCCGTAATTTTATGCGCTTGACGAGAGGCTTTAGCCCCAAGGCTTCGGCTAAACCAACACACTGATTTTCCATGCCGATCTTGCCGTCCGTGACCACCCAGCAAGAAAGTTGCTTCCGTGGCGCGGTTGGCGTAATTGTGTTTTGTATAACCTCTGTCATCCTCAAAGTTTTAGTGTGTGTTATGAAGCGCGTCAAACTTGACCGGATTGATATAAGAATATTGCAAAGTCTGCAGCAAGACGGGCGGATGACCAATGTCGAACTGGCCAAGAAGGCGGGCATCTCGGCGCCGCCCTGCCTGCGACGGGTTAAGGCCTTGGAAGATGCGGGTTTTATCAAGTCTTACCATGCCAATCTGGCCGCCGATTTGCTGGGCTATGGCGTGACGATTTTTACCCAGGTGAACCTCAACAGCCACCATGAAACCGACCTCAACGCCTTCGGCGCCATGGTGCAGACCTGGCC
>CAYOGS010000165.1:0-4966 GCA_964403435.1 uncultured Rhodospirillales bacterium
AACTGGCACGAGAGCATAAGCCGAAAATGATCATCGCCGGCGGCTCGGCCTATCCCCGCGTGATTGACTTCGCGGCTTTCCGCAAGATAGCAGACGAGGTTGGCGCCCATTTCATGGTGGATATGGCTCATTTCGCCGGACTAGTGGCGGGTGGTATTTACCCCAGCCCGATACCGCATGCTCATGTGGTGACCACCACGACGCACAAGACATTGCGAGGCCCACGCGGCGGCATGGTGTTAACTAACGACCCGGATATCGCCAAAAAAATCAACTCCGCTGTATTTCCGGGCATCCAGGGTGGCCCTTTAATGCATGTCATCGCCGCCAAGGCGGTATCGTTCCATGAGGCATTACAACCGGGATTCAAACAGTACGCGCGCGACGTCGTTGCCAACGCGCAGGCTATGGGCCACGCGCTGACCAAGCGCGGCTATTTCCTGGTTTCCGGTGGCACAGACAGTCATTTGATACTTCTGGACATGCGCAACAAATCCAACCTCAACGGCAAGATTGCCACAACTTCTCTGGAACACGCATCCATCACCTGTAACAAGAATGGCATTCCGTTCGACCCGCTGCCCCCAGCAACCACATCCGGCATCCGATTGGGCAGCCCAGCGGGCACGACGCGCGGTTTCGGCACGGCGGAATTCACGCAGATTGGCAACTGGATTGCCGAGGTGCTGGATGGTCTGCAGCAGAACCCGGAAAACAACGCGGCCACGGAGCAAAAAGTAAAGCAGGAAGTGCTGGCGCTGTGCCGAGCGTTCCCGATTTACGGCAACATCTAAGCAACAAGGGGGCACAATGCGTTGCCCATTCTGCGGTTTCGATGATACCCAAGTCAAGGATAGCCGACCGACAGAAGACGGCGGCTCCATCCGCCGACGCCGTCAATGCTCTAGCTGCGGCGCACGTTTTACCACGTTCGAACGGGTGCAACTGCGTGAGCTAATGGTGGTCAAGAGCAGTGGCGACCGCCGACCGTTCGAGCGCGAAAAGCTGCTGCGCTCAATGCGCGTTGCTTTACGTAAACGACCCGTGGATGAAGAGAAGCTGGAGCGCGTGGTCAACAGCGTTGTGCGTCAACTCGAATCGCTAGGCGAGAGCGAAATTACCACACGCCAAGTGGGCGCCATAGTGATGGACACGCTTAAGGCGCTCGATCACGTCGCCTATGTCCGTTATGCCTCAGTCTATCGCGATTTTCGTACGTTGGAGGCGTTCAACGAATTTGTGGATAGCCTGAAGCAAGGCCCCGAAGCGCCGCCGGATGCGGAATAGTTATTTCGCTTCCTTCTTCATCGCTCGTTGCAGCTGTTCGCGCGCCTTACCTTCATCGTAATCCGGGGTGGGGGCAAAGGTGCTGGTGACGTGTTGCTCTAATAGCTTGTCTGCAACGTGGTTGTTGCTAAGGATGTTGATTCCGGTATCGAGTAACTGCTTCAGTGCGACTTCACCGGGTTTGACTGCTAGAACTTCCGGGAAGGTATAAGCGGCCTTGCCACCTGCCGGCACTTTGATTTGTTTGCCGTTGCTGGCGATGTAATCGTGGATGAAGCCATAGTCGAAGAAGGTTACATCCGCCTTCTTCGCGGTAATGGACGCCAGTAACTGGCTGGAGTCGGACATCTGCGGCAACGTCAATGTCTTGGCCCTGGAGAAATCGCGCGTTGCCAGCGTGGCCGTAATATCGCCGTCAATAGTGGCAATGGTGATGTCCGGTTGGTTAATGCTATCGGCGCCGCTTTCAAAACGGTCATCATCCACGCGTACTACTGGATAGACATTGGTGTAAAAAATCGGAATCGTCATCAATGAATTGGCGGCGCGCGGCGGATCCGGCCAGATGGACATGCACAGCGCATCAAACCGGTTTTGCTCCAACGCCTCGACATACTCTCCCACACCGATATCCAACGTCCAATCCACCTTTAACCCCAAAGCGGCGCCCAGCGCCTCGACATAATCATAGAGGGGTCCGCTAAGCACCGCTGTGTTCGGGTCTTTGCGCAAGAAGGGCGGCCAGGCGAAATAGCCGCAACGCAGCGTCTTGCTGCTTATGACCCGCTGATATGTGCTGCCTCCTACTGGTGCTGCCGCCACAATGGCGGGCTGTCCAGCAGCCGGCATGGCAGGTCGTTGCCGGATGGCCAGCGCGCTGGCCACAAACGCGGTGGCGAAAACCAGTAGCAGCAGGACCAGCGAATTGAGATATTTCATGCGGACCGCCGTTTGCTCCGAATCATTGCTCTGGGTATTATTTAATAACAGTTTTTGCTCGCTTGTCAGCCGCGATTACCCTCTCGACGCCGTCTCCAGCAAGCACTAGATTACCGCTCCAACCGAACGCGGAAGCCGAGATGAGCGATATCCTAAAAGAAATTGACGAAGAACTGCGGCGCGAACATATGGCCGCCCTTTGGCGCAAATATAAAGTGCCAGTATTGGTCACGATTGCGCTCATCATCCTAGGCACCGCGACCTTCACGACCTGGAAGCAACACAAGGAAAGCCGTGAAGTAGCGTTGTCCGTCGCGTTGGGTTCTTTGGCCACCCGTCCTGGCATGACGGAAGAGCAGAAAGTCGAGGCCTTTTTGGCTTTTGCGAAGCAAAATCCGCAATCCGGCCAGGGCGTGCTGGCGCAGCTGACGGCCATCGGCGGCTTGATCAAGGATGGCAAGCGCGATGCCGCCGTTAAACAGCTGGATGCATTGGCCAACGATTCCTACGCCAATCAGCTGACCAAGGACTACGCACGGCTTGTTCGTATACAGCTGCTGCTCGATACCGGCGATCCTGTTGCCTTGCGCCAACAGCTTGCACCGTTGGCGGAAAACGGCCAGCCCTGGCGCTACAACGCCCGCATGATGCAAGGGCTACTGTACGGTAAACATGGCGATTATGTGCGCGCCCGCGACCTATTCAAAGCCTTAGGCGAGAGCAGCGATGCGCCGACGACGACGCGCGAGGAAGCCAAGCTTTTGGCGCGTTATTATGCAACCCAGGGGTAAGATGATGCGTGGATTGCGGCATACCTTTTGTCTGACGGCTTTATGCGTTCTGACGGCCGGCTGCACCTGGCTCGGCTTGACGGAAACTGACAAACCCGATGCTAAGGGCAAGAGGGAATCTGTCCGCACCATCGCGCCGGCCTTAGCGGTTGATACGGCGACGGATCAAGCGCCACTCAAGCTACCGGCCGCGGAAAAGAACTCGGCATGGCCACTGCTCGGCAATACGGCAGAGAATGTGCCTGGACATCCGGCGCTAAATCCCACCGTGCAACTAGTCTGGCGCGCCGATATCGGAGACGGCTCAAGCGGTGGCTTGCGGCTGCTGGCGCGCCCGCTCATCGCCGAAGGCAAGGCCTTCGCCATGGATGCAAGCGGCCATGTCGCCGCCCTGACGCTAGATAATGGGAATCAGCTTTGGCGCGTATCCACTCAAGCGGAAAATTCGGACGCCGACGAAGCCATTGGTGGCGGGATTGCATATGATAAGGGTCGGATTTACGCCACAACGGGGCACGGTGAAGTCGTCGCCTTGGCCGCTAAAGACGGCAGCACGGTTTGGCGGCGCCAGTTGCCCAATCCGTCTCGAGCCGCACCCACTGTGGCGGACGGGCGCGTGCTGGTCACCACGTTGAGCAACGCGACTTTTGCACTCAACGCAGCTGATGGTACAGTACAGTGGACACATAACGGCATGGTGCAAATGGCCTCGCTGCAGGGTGGTGCTAGCCCGGCCGTTGCCGGCGATGTCGTGCTGTCGGCCTACAGCTCCGGCGAAATCTTCGCCTTGCGGGCGCAGAACGGGCGCGTGGCCTGGGGCGATGTACTAGTGGCGCCGCAAGCAGGCGCCATGCCGGAGATGGCAGATATCAGCGCCACGCCGGTAATTGACCGCGGTGGCGCCTTCGCCGTCAACCGCAGCGGCCGCATGGCCGCTTTGATCATGCGAAGCGGCGACCATGCCTGGGAGGTGGATGTCGGCAGTCGCACCTCGCCAGTGGTGGCCGGTAGCGTGGTCTATTTACTGACCGAACAGCAGCAATTGCTGGCGTTACGACGCGATAATGGTAAGGTCCTTTGGCAGCAGCAATTGCAAAAGCTAAGCGACCCCGAGGATAAAACATCCTCCCCAGTGGTGTGGACCGGCCCATTGTTGGCCGGCGGGCGATTGTTCGCTGTCAATTCCAAGGAAAAGCTGGTGGAGTTCAGCGCCGTCAACGGCAAGCAGACTGTGGAGCATGATTTGCCGGATCAGTCTTTCATCGCGCCTATCGCGGCACAAGGCACGTTACTGGTGGTGACCGATAACGGCAAACTCGTGGCCTTTCGATGACCAAGACCACGGCGCGGCCGGGCGCGCCCTTTGCCGTGGCGATCATCGGCCGCCCGAATGTCGGCAAATCCACGCTCTTCAACCGACTGGCGGGCAAGAAACTCGCATTGATTGACGACACGCCCGGCGTTACTCGCGACTGGCGCAGCGCGCCGGCGCGGTTGGACGACCTGGCCTTCACGCTTATTGACACGGCCGGGTATGAGGAAGGCGACAAAGCCGCTATTCCCGCCCGCATGTGGCAACGCAGCTTACGCGGGTTGGAGCTGGCCGACGTGGTGCTGTTCATGGTGGATGGGCGGGAAGGGGTGCTGCCCGATGACCGTCTGCTGGCCAAGCTACTGCACAAGAGTGGCAAACGTATCATTTTGCTGGTCAATAAATGCGATAATCCGCAACCGCCGGCCGGTTTTGCGGAATCCTATAAATTGAACTGCGGCGAGCCGGTTCCGTTTTCCGCTGCTCATGCCATAGGCCTCGCGGAGGTTTATGACCGGCTGCAAGCCCTGGCGCCTGCCGCAGCCTTCGTGGCGCCTGAAGAAGCGGATGAAGATGAAGCCAACCCCAATCTCCATCTTGCCATCGTCGGACGGCCAAATGCCGGCAAGTCCACGCT
>CAYOGS010000166.1:0-4915 GCA_964403435.1 uncultured Rhodospirillales bacterium
TCGCCTTCGTGCATTGTGTAAAATAATTTTACCCAGCCACTGCAGATTATATAAAAATATTCTGCGGGATCTTCCTGCAAATATAGAAATTTATCCTTCTTATGAGTTGTGATCCGAGTAGCCTTCTGGAAGCGGGTGACGAGATCATCGGAAAGATTGTAGAAAAGCGCTGTGTTTCTAAGAAAATTAAGCGAATATCCCTGCTGATCGGTATGTTTGCTGTCCAAATTCTTTAGCTTGAAATCTCTCATAGATCTTCATGGCATAATTCACATAAATAGTCGCATAAGGAGCCTATAAGAAAACAGATAATTTGTTCTAGATCTAATCACAGACGTCTCGTGCATTGCGGTTGATAGATCTGAGCTTGCCCCACGAACGCAAGAATTCGCCTCAAGGGGCGCTCACCAGCGCTTCCGACCATCGTCGTCGATCAATTGCCGCGTACCGAGCCGAGACGGTCATTGCTTCGGCAAAATTTTCTTGGTTACTGTGTGGACAGAGTTGACCACTCTCGAGATGAACGACTTCGCGATGTCTTAGGCGTTGAGTTGCTGGCAGATCTCAGCCCAGCATCCGAGATTACACGACTTACTGGCTCAGGAGGTTTGCTTTAGTCTTCTGCCCGGTCCGGCGCACGCGAAGGTCACTAAGGTGGCGCCCTACGAGATGCTGTTCAATCGGTCGGTTGAGGCGAATGTGTATGTTTGCGCGCCGTCATTTTTCTTAGGATGCATTTAGCATCGTAAGATTATCTATTGGCTGATGGTGAGCACCAGCCCATTGCCATTGTCAGCGAGCTAAACCAATACTTATCAGATTAGCACAATCCGCAGGCAAATATTTATTTCAGTGTTTCTATAAAAAAGGTTAGTGACACAACTTGCTGGAGGTCATCGGGTATAAAGCCACAAGTCCAATTAAAGATTATAGAACCTAGTCCAGGACTGCCTACGTTCATCAATTACCCCAGCTTTTCTTAGCCCACCATGCCTTTCATTGCTAGCGCAGGATGCAGAGCGTGGTATTTCTCGATACAAGCCTGGATTTTCATTCTGTTGAACGGCTTGACGATATAAGCGCCGACGCCGTTGGCCATAGCGGTGCTGACATCGTCGCTGCTGCTGTTGCCTGTGACCATAACGCAGAAGGCGGCCGGATCGAGCTGCCTGAACAATGCCGCCAGTTCATGACCGCTACCGTCCGGCAACTCAATATCAAGAAAGGCGATATGAGGCGGGTTCTTCAGATAAATTTGTGCCGCTTCTTTCGCATCTTTAGCTTGGTCAGCGGGGCAGAAATCACGCAGTGCGTCATGCAGCATCTTGCGAGAGAATAGTTGGTCCTCGACCACTAACGCATGCAGTGCCCGTTTGGCCTGTCGCTGCTGTAGTTTTTGTGGGAACTGCGCCAGTACCTCGCGCGGCCGCTCCAGTCCTAACAGGATCGGATGATTTTCAAGTGCTTCAGTCATGACAAATCCTGCTCTGCAAGATACTGAACAGACAAACAACGGCCCAGCGGGGAGTGAATGCAATTGTACTCACCATGTTAATTACAACCTGGAATAGGTTTACAATGCTTTAACATCCAATTCGCCCTCTCTAGCAATGAAACTGAAAGCTCGTGCGAATAGTCGGGAGCACAAAAAAAATGCAACAGTTTCAGGGAGCACGGCGAAATTGTGCCCGAGGAGAGCATTACAAAACCTGTATTCTCGTGCTAAAATACGTCGCTATGGCATTAAAATTCTGTCACCGTGCTGCAGGAGGAAGCTGATGGAAAACCAGTCAGCACAGCCCGCCATTCTCGACCAGATTCTCATCGGCGCATCCTTTTGGATGCTCGTGGTGCTGCTCATCGCGCTTGCCTTTAGTGGATTTTGGGCGCCGCGCAATTTTTGGATCTCACTGCGTCAACCGCCAAAGCGACAGAACTGGTATTTTCTCGCATTCGGGGCTTTGTCGACTTATCTGCTCTTGAGTAACCTATTACAAGGCGCGGCCTGTACGGCCTGGAACTGCAAAACCATATTTCACGCCAACAATCCCAAGGAAGCCTGGCTTTATTGGCAATTACTCGGGCTTAATTTCATGCTTGTAGTTTTGATGTTCTGGGGCTTCCTGATGGGGCAGTTCTACCGCGAAGACCCGGCACAGCAGCGCGCCAGGCTGGACGCCGCTGCAGCACAACGCCTGCAATATTCCACGGAAATTGTGGCGGCCTGGGAAAGCAGCGGCGGCAGTGCGGCTTTCGTGACGGCGCTACAAAAGCACGGCCTACAATGCGCGACGGACGCGGACGGCATGTTTGTTGTGGTGGATATGACTGGCGCGGTGCATCAGCTGGACTATGCAGTGCTTAACGAAACCAAAACCGCCATTCACGATACGCTGGCTGCCAGCCTGAAAGAAAACGGCCTGACAGTACCAGAGGTGGCAGCGGTGCGTGCACAATTGCAAGAGCAAAAAAGCGACGATGCAAACCTGCAAACTAGCGGGGATAATCCGGGAAGAGTGACCAGCCAGCGTGGCGCGTGAGTTGATCTTTAAGTAAGTCGCGGTCTGCTTCCGACACTCCTGATATTGGGGCAATAAACAATTCTAATCCTATACAGAAAAGTATATCGACATCTTCTTTGTGAATTGCGAAAGGCAAAGGATCGGGCAGCAACATTCTCTCTGCCATCGATTGTAGTTTGTCGAAACGATGATCAGCTGGACCGCTGATCCTAAAGTCCAAATCCCAATCGAGATAATGCTCTACCGCATGGCGCAGCACACGTTGTACTGCTGCCCATTCCTGGGGCGTGGCGTTCAGTTCGGCGAAAGCATAATCAACGCGTTTAAGAGTGATCACTGCAGGCTCGCATAGCGCAGGGCGCCGAGGATGGTCTTGGTAAAATTAAAGCCCTATACTCTGTGGTTGAAAACTGCTGTGTCAAGAAATTTAGGCTATGATGCAATCACAACAGAATACATTAGCCATGCAGGCCGCTTGCGCTGAAGCCCGGAAGTGGTTGGGCTCGACAACGCCCAACCCTCCCGTCGGTGCGGCAGCGTTGGACGAGAACGGTGTTTTGCTGGGCGTTGCGGCGCATCAACGCGCGGGTGAGGGACATGCCGAACTCCTACTGCTGCAACAGTTGCGTGCGGCAGGAACATTGTCGTTGGTGCATACGCTCTGCGTTACGCTGGAGCCGTGCAACCATCATGGCCTCACCCCGCCTTGTTGCGATGCTATCATCGCGTCGAAAATTTCGCATGTTTTCATTGGCGCGCGCGACCCCAATGCACGCGTCCGCGGTGGCGGTCTTGAGCGTTTGCGCGCTGCCGGTATTGCGGTAACGGAACGCAATGACCCGGAATGTCGTGCGTTGCTTTACGCGTTCGCCCATAGTGTCACCAGCGGCAAACTCTGGGTGACGGTGAAGCGCGCTTTCACCGCGAGCGGCAGTATGATACCGCCTCTGGGGCAGAAAACCTTCACGGCACCGGATTCATTGCGCCTCGCACATCAACTGCGCAAGCGCTCCGACGCCATTCTGACCGGTAGCGGCACCGTGCTGGCGGATCATCCATCCTTCACCGTGCGGCAGGTGCCGGATTATGCCGGCAAGACGCGAATTCTGGCCATTCTTGACCGCCGCCGCCGGGTGCAGGCGGAATATCTAGCGGCTGCTGAAAAACGTGGCCTTCTGCCAATAATTTATGAAGGCTTGGCTGAGGCCTTTGCTGATCTGGCACGACGTCAGTGCCGTGACGTGCTGGTGGAAGCGGGGCCAAAACTTTCAGATGCTGTTCTGGCTAGTCCTTATTGGTGTCAGGACGTCCAGATACAGCAGGCTTTGCCGGATAGTGTGACGGTGCGCTATCATCCGGCCTTGGCGGCACAGGCAGCATGGCCGTTGGATTGGATGCTGCCGCAGGAGTTAGCATGAGCGAAGTGATACACCAGGCGCAAGCGCAGTTGCCCACGCGCTTCGGCGATTTCAAACTGCATATATTTCGCGATAAACAAGGCCACGAGCATATGGCGGTGGCGACGAACAATGTGCGTGATGAGGCGCTGGTACGGCTGCATTCCGAATGCGCGACCGGAGATATTCTTGCCTCGTTGCGCTGTGACTGTCGCAATCAGCTTGAGCAGGCGCTCCAGCGTATCGCGGTTGAGGGCAATGGACTGCTGATCTATCTGCGCGGGCAAGAGGGTAGGGGCATGGGGCTTGCCAACAAAATCCGCGCTTATGCGCTGCAAGAGAAGGGCATGGATACGGTGGATGCGAACCGGCATCTGGGTTTTCCCGACGATGCGCGCGATTACGCAGCGGCGCTGCATATGTTGCGGTATTTCGGCCTGGCGCGTATTCGCCTGCTTACCAACAACCAACAAAAACTGGATGCCTTCGCTGCCTCTGGCATCACTATTGCGGCCCGCGTGCCGCTGTGGACTGCGGAGAACCCACACAACGCGGATTATCTGGCGACGAAACGTGAGCGTCTGGGGCATCTCGGCTGATGCAAATCTATTTTTTGATTGTCGGATTGCTTTGTGCTGCTGGCGGTTTTGCGCTGCTTGTGCAGCGTGTGTATTTCTTCTTCACAGCATGTCGTGCGACCGGGCAGGTGGAAGAGGTGTATGAACGGGATGATGCAGAGTTGGGGCGGCAGTTTACAGCCGTTATCAGTTTTAGAGCCATTAACGGCGAAATCATACGCTTTCGCGCCCAACGCTATCGTCCACGGATCGGCGACCATCGGACGGTCTATTACGCCCCCCAAAACCCGCAGAAAGCTTATGTGTCTGACATCCTTGGCTTCTGGGCGGCGCCCTTTGCTTTGCTTTTGCTAGGTGCCGGTGGATTGATGGCTTCGCTTTGAGCTGGGTGGAAGTGAGTGGCGTTAAGTCATTTCAA
>CAYOGS010000167.1:0-4880 GCA_964403435.1 uncultured Rhodospirillales bacterium
CACTTGCCAGTGCTTCAGCACGACCGGAATGAACGAAATCGAGCGATGCATCGTCTGGAACGATAATTTCCATTAGCTAACCAATTCGGCAAAAACATAAATGGCTGTAATATCTGGCTATTTTTATGCCCAAACCTGTTATAAGACATGGCTGTTTAACGCCAGCTTAAATGCGGTTATAAAATGGCTAATCTACTGTTTTCTCAAGGATGTACTACAGAATGTCTGCTGCCTTTCCGATACCACGCCTCCACCAAGCTGGACATGTAATTATCGCAATTGCCATGGCCGTCACCCTATTGGCCTTCATGCTATCGGCCTGTCTGGGTTTCATCAGCCTTCTGCCTTTGTCATTTTGTGTTTATTTTTTTCGTGATCCTGACCGCATGGTTCCGCAAGGCGAAGGCCTAATGGTGGCTCCGGCTGATGGGCGTGTTATCGCTGTGCAGGATGTCGTGCCGCCGCCGGAACTTGAATTAGGGGACGAAGCACGCACCCGCGTGACGATTTTTCTCAGCGTCTTCAACGTACACGTCAATCGCATCACCGCAACAGGCCGGGTGCGTAAGAAAATCTATAACCCAGGCAAATTTCTCCATGCCGCGGCCGACAAAGCCAGCGCGGATAATGAGCGCCTGTCATTGGTGATCGACCTGCCTGAGCCGGGCAAGGACTATGCACAAATTCAAATCGCCGGCCTGATCGCGCGCCGCATTCTCTGCGATGCCGTCCAAGGTCAAGAAGTTCAGACGGGGGCACGCTACGGCATTATCCGCTTCGGTAGCCGCGCCGATATCTATCTGCCCTCCGGCGCGACGGCGCAGGTCGCAGTCGGGCAGACCATGATCGGCGGCGAGACCGTTCTGGCGGACTGGCGCACGCAGCAACCGGCGCGCACGGGCATCATGCAATGAGCAATCTTCACTTGCAGGAACTGCGCCACAGCTTACCGATCACGCGCCTGATTCCCAATATGTTGACTCTCATGGCGCTTTGTTCAGGTCTCAGCGCCATCCGCTTTGCCTTGTATGATAAATGGGAACATGCTGTGGCTGCCATCTGCGTGGCCGGCTTGTTTGATATATTAGACGGCCGCGTGGCGCGGCTGCTGCGCATGACAAGTAAATTCGGCGCAGAGCTTGATAGCCTCTCTGACATGATTTGCTTTGGCCTGGCCCCAGCCTTCATTCTCTATCGTTGGTCACTGCAGAGCGTAGACCAACTGGGCTGGTTGGCGGTGCTGGCCTATGTAGTCTGCGCAGCATTGCGTCTGGCGCGCTTCAACACCATGTTAGAAGACACCAGTAAGCCAGCCTGGCATAAGAATTACTTCACTGGTGTTCCGACTCCGGGTGCTGCTAGCCTGGCACTGCTGCCGATGGTTTGGTGCTTTACCCTGGAAACCACGACCTTCAATGAACCAGTGACAATTTCTTTCTGGTTGATGTTGTTGGGTGGGTTAATGGTTAGCCGCCTGCCAATTTTTGCTCTAAAGGGCGTAAGAGTAAAAAAAAGCTGGATTCTGCCGATTTCAGTCATCACGGCACTCATCTTCGCTCAACTCGTCACTAACCTTTGGCGCACTTTCAGCATCGTCGGAATAATTTATATGCTGGCCATGCCCTATAGCTGGTACATGTTTCAGCGCCGCAGTAAGCAACAGGATATACAACCATGACTGCGCCAAAACCAGTCAAGCTGTGCCGCCCGGATGCGACGGAAATAACGATCTCCAATGATCGCAAGCTCACAGTAATTGCGGGGCCGTGCCAACTTGAATCACGTGACCACGCCCTAGAGATGAGTGCTGCGCTGGCAGAAATTGCGAAGCAGTGTGCCGTCAATCTGATTTACAAAACCTCATTCGATAAAGCCAATCGCAGTTCAGTGAATACCGCGCGTGGGCTTGGCATAGGAAAATCCTTGCCGATACTGGCCGAAGTGCGCAGCAGAACAAACTTGCCGGTGTTGACAGATGTACATGATGCCGAGCAGTGCGCTCTCGTCGCCGAAGTGGTTGACGTGCTGCAAATCCCGGCCTTTCTTTGCCGTCAGACTGACCTTCTGTTAGCGGCTGGCGCCACCGGGAAGGTCATTAATGTCAAGAAAGGACAATTCCTCGCGCCGTGGGATATGAAAAATGTGGCAGCGAAAATCGCTAGCACAGGCAATGAACGCATTTTGCTATGCGAGCGCGGCGTTAGCTTCGGTTATAATACGCTCATCTCTGATATGCGGGCGCTGCCGGTTATGGCGGCTACCGGCTACCCGGTGGTCTTCGATGCCACGCATTCAGTGCAACAGCCAGGCGGGCAGGGTGACCGCAGCGGTGGCCAACGTGAATTCGTGCCAGTCCTGGCGCGGGCGGCCATCGCCGTCGGTGTCGCTGCCGTGTTTATCGAGACGCATCAAGATCCAGACTGCGCGCCGTCTGATGGCCCGAATATGGTGCCGTTGCGTCAATTACCGGCATTGCTTCAGACGCTGTTGGCCTTCGATGCTCTCGCCAAGCAAAACCCGTTGCCAGCTCTGGATTAGCGATGTTTACCGGCATCATAAAGGACGTCGGCGAATTAGTCGCCATTGGCCAACAGGCCGATCCTGTTTTGACGATCGCAACAGGTTTGCAATTGAGCGATATGACCATCGGCGCCTCCGTAGCCTGCAATGGCGTCTGTCTTACGGCGATAGCGGTGCAGCACAACCAGTTCCAGGTACAGGTTTCTGCCGAGACACGAGCCAGGACAACCCTCGGTGCCTGGCGCGAGGGTGAACGCATCAATCTGGAGCGTTCCTTGCGTGCTGGCGATGAAATGGGCGGCCATATTGTTTCAGGCCATATTGACGGTACCGCGACTGTTTCTGAACGACGCGCTGATGGCGATTCCTGGCGCTTCCAGTTTAGCGTACCGACAGCGTTACGGCGTTATCTGGCACCAAAAGGTTCAGTGGCCATCAATGGCGTCTCGCTTACGGTCAACGAAGTGAGGGCGGATGATTTTGGCGTGAATATCATTCCGCATACTTTAGGGGCCACCAATTTCGGTTTTCTGCAGGTGGGGATGAGCGTCAATCTCGAGGTTGATATGTTGGCAAGGTATCTCGACCGCCTACTCTCTCAGCGGGGGATGTGATGCCGAGCAGTGCCATACAGCCCAATACCTCGCAGAACCTGAAGCGTTTTCTATCAACCTCTGAAGAAATTATCACAGAGGCGCAGGCTGGGCGCATGTTCATTTTGGCGGATGACGAAGACCGCGAGAATGAAGGCGACCTAGTTATTCCGGCGCAGTTTATCACGCCAGCAGCCATCAACTTTATGGCAAAATATGGCCGCGGTCTCATCTGCCTAGCTTTGGAAAAAGCGCAAGTCGAGAAACTGGGGTTACCGCTGATGAGCCAGATGAATGGCACACGGCACCAGACGGCTTTCACCGTTTCCATCGAGGCGCGCGAAGGTGTTTCGACGGGCATTTCTGCCGCAGACCGGGCGCATACGGTGCAGGTGGCAATTGCACCGCAGAGTGGACCGCAACATATTGTCACGCCTGGCCATGTCTTTCCGCTGGTGGCGCGCGACGGTGGAGTGCTGGCGCGTGCCGGCCACACGGAGGCGGCGGTGGATATCGCGCGCCGCGCCGGTCTGATTCCCGCCGGGGTAATTTGTGAGATCATGAACGACGACGGCACCATGGCGCGTTTGCCGGATTTGGTGCAATTAGCCCAGTATCACGGCCTGAAGCTGGGCACAGTCTCTGACCTCATCGCCTATCGCCGCCGCACGGAAACGATTGTCGAGCGCAAGCTGACTACAACGCTGCAAAGCGTGCATGGGGGAGAATTCGCGCTCCATGTTTATGTGAATACGGCCGCTTATGCCGAGCATATCGCTCTGGTCAAAGGTGATATTTCCGGTGAAGAGCCGGTGCTGGTTCGGATGCACGCATTAAACGTCATTGACGACGTTTTGGGTGATCGCAGCCAAGGCCATGGCTGTGCGTTGCAGGCTGCTATGCACCGCATTGGCGCGGAGGGGCGGGGCGTCATCGTGCTGATTCGTGAAGCGCAACCCACCAGCCTGTCGCTGCGACTGCAACAGCGCCTGGATGGCACCAGAGAGATAAGTACGGAACTGCGCGACTATGGTGTCGGCGCGCAGATTCTACTTGATCTCGGTGTTCGCTCTATGGTCCTGCTCTCCAACACGCCGAGAACGATCGTAGGCCTGGACGCTTATGGTCTGAAATTGGTAGCGCAGCAGCCGGTAGGAGAATTGTTATGATTGCATCGGCGGCCACCAAGCCCAGGATTTTTCAATTTGATCCCAAACCGCATATTCTGATCGTCGAGGCACGATATTATGACTCTATCAACGATGATCTGCTGCAAGGTGCAAAAGCCGTGCTAGCCGCAAATGAAGCCAGCCACGACACCATGACCGTTCCCGGGGCATTGGAGATACCTGCTGCTATCGCCTGTGCTGTGAAGGCGATGGACTATGACCCGGTGCGCCGCCGCTATGACGGCTATATCGCCTTAGGCTGTGTTATCAAAGGTAACACCCGGCATGACGAGATCGTAGGTAACGAAAGTGCGCGCGGACTGCAGGAACTGGCTCTGCGCTATGTGCTGGCAATTGGCAACGGCATCTTGACGGTGAACAGCATGGAGCAGGCGGTGGAGCGTGCAGCGCCGAGACAGCTGGATCGCGGCGGCGATGCGGCGGCGGCGTGCCTGCGGATGATTGAGGTTAAGCAGCATTTCAATCTCACATCACGGCGGCGCTGGGTTGCTAAATCATGAACCAGCAAACGGAACAACCCAGCCATGCCGGCGAAGCCAAACGCACAGCGCGCCTTGCAGCCGTACAAGCCTTATAC
>CAYOGS010000168.1:0-4859 GCA_964403435.1 uncultured Rhodospirillales bacterium
CGCCCGACCGATGTTTTCCGCCGTCCGGAACAGTTGCGCCATCTTGAGCCGGATATGCTCAAGCTCTACACCCTGATTTGGCAGCGCACCGTGGCCTCGCAGATGGCGAGCGCCGTGCTCGACCAGGTGAGCGCCGATATCGTTGGTGGCAATCAACAGGCCGTGTTGCGCGCCGTCGGCACCACCGTGGTGTTCGATGGTTTCCAGCGCGTCTATCAGGAAAGCGACGACGACGAGCCGACGAAGACCGCCGATGGCGAAGAGCAGCGCGGCACCCGCCTGCCCCCGCTGCAGCAGAATGACAGCGTCGCCAAGACCGCGATTACGCCAGAACAGCATTTCACCCAGCCGCCGCCGCGCTATAGCGAAGCGAGCCTGGTCAAGCGGCTGGAAGAGTTGGGCATCGGCCGTCCCTCCACCTATGCCAGCATCATGCAGGTGCTGCAGGATCGTGACTATGTGCGGCTAGACAAAAAGCGCTTCTTCCCCGAAGACCGCGGACGAATTGTTACGGCTTTTCTAGAAAATTTCTTTGGCCACTATGTGGAATATGATTTCACAGCCGACCTGGAAAACAAGCTGGACGAGATTTCGGCAGGTACGATCGGGTGGAAAAAAGTACTGGGGGAATTCTGGCAGGGTTTCTCCGGCGCCATTGACGGGACCAAAGAACTTAAAATTACGGACGTCATCAACGCGTTGGACGAGGCGTTGGGGCCACACTTCTTCCCCACTCCTGCCGATGGTTCTGACCCACGGCGCTGCGCGCTGTGCCAGAACGGCCGCATGGGGTTAAAGCTTGGTAAGTTCGGCGCGTTCCTGGGCTGCAGCAATTATCCGGAATGTCGCAACACGAGACCATTGGCGGTGAGCGATGGTTCAGGCGAAGGGCCGAAGCTCGATGGGCCACGTGCGCTTGGCCCAGATCCTGTGACTGGCATGCCGGTTACGGTGCGTGTTGGCCCCTATGGCGCCTATGTACAACTCGGTCCTCTTCCTGAAGTAGCGCCAGCCGCGGCGCCCGAGAAAAAGAAGCGTGGCGCAAAGAAAGAAAAAGCATTAGGGCCAAAGCGGGTCTCGTTGCTTAAGAACATGGATCCTAACCAGATCGATTTGGAAACAGCCTTAAAGCTTCTCGCATTGCCGCGCGATATCGGCCCTAACCCGGAAACCGGTGAGGTCATTCAGGCCGGAGTCGGGCGTTTTGGCCCCTACATCAAATGCGGCACGCAATATAAATCCCTGGCCCCAGAAGACGATGTACTCGCAGTCGGAATCAACCGAGCCGTGGTGTTACTTGCCGAACCAAGCAAAGGCCGCTTCGGCGGCGGAGCACCCAAGACGCCGGCTAAAGAAATAGGTGAGCATCCCGAAGGCGGAAAGATCACACAGCATAGTGGACGCTTTGGCCCGTACGTTAAGTACGGCAAGTTGATGGCCACCATCACGAAATCCTATGATGCTGATTCTCTTACACTCGATGATGCTGTCGCTATCCTGGCCGCAAAGGCAGCCAAAGGGGGGGGCAGCGGACAGAAAAACAAGGCAACGACTGGACGTGCTCCTGTGCGCCAAAAAAAGCCCCGAGCAGACGCCAAACCCAAAGCAACTACAGGTAACAAAAAAAGTAAACTAACCTAATATTCATTATAATGTTGCTCATTCGCGAAGTTTGGCGAAAACTGTGGCTCTGGCATGCGCTGCAGGAGATGCATTTGTGTCCAAACAGGAAGACAAGCCCCGTCTGAAACGGGCCAGTCAGTTTTCACTTTTTGAAGGCGATTTGGTCAACCGCGGCTTTGCAAGCCTAGGTATTGGCGGGCGTAAACTGCAACACATCCTTGCCCGCATGATTATTGTTATCGCTGTCACCTGGCTCCCGATGGCGATTTTTTCACTGTTCGTTGATCTGCCAGCAGATGCTACGACTTCGCAACGTTTTTTCTACGATTTTGCGGCCTACGCACAATTTCTGATCGGCATACCGCTTTTTATAATTGCCGAACGCGTGGTGTCTATTAACACCTTGGAGGCCAGCGAGGATTTTCACCAGACTGGCGTCATCCCTGCTGAAGATTTACACTCTCTTGAAGTCATTGAAGACCGGGTAGCCGTTCTGCGCAAACAGCTCTTGCCTGAGTTGATCTGTATTTTTGCCGCTCTGGCCATGGCGTTCGTCACTATAGGTCCGGAGCTTGTGATGGACACAGGTATGCAGACCTGGCACACCACCTCTGCCACTGGCCAACAGGCGCAACTGACACCAGCAGGTTACTGGGAGATGTTTGTGGCACTACCCATCCAGATATATTGGTGGGTGCGTTGGGTTTGGAAAATCATCCTTTGGCACCGTTACCTGGCGCAGGTTTCACGCCTTCGTCTTGTCTTAGTTGCCTCTCATCCGGACAGGACGGGTGGCATTGCATTTCTTAGTGAAGTGCAAGCCAAATTTTCCCTGGTTATCCTTGCTTATGGTATCAGCAATGTTGTCGCCACAGTCGGGTATAAGATCGCTGTAGAACACGCTCCCATTTATTTACCGCCGGTTTGGGGCCCTGTGCTTGGATTTATTGTTCTTGGGCCCATTCTCTTTCTGGCCCCCCTACTCCTCTTCACTAAATCGCTTTACCGCACAAAAAAACGCGCCTTAGCAAAATTCAGAGAAAAAGCCATGGCTGCGGCATTGACTGTGGAGACATCGTGGTTTGATGAAGGAGTTGCAAGCGGCCAAGAAACGGATGTCCGCCAGGAACTTGCGCAACTCAATCTATTGACTAATTTTTACGAGCGAATAAACGGCATGCGCGTTGTGCCGTTTGATTTACGTTCAGTCAGTGAATTGATTGGCGCTGCTATCGGCCCCACCATACCCTTACTGCCCTACTTCGTTACATTACCTGAGCCGTGGCAGAAAATTCTGGAAGCCTTAACCAAATGGCTGCCGCACTAAGCGAGCGCTGAGACAGACCTTGTCATAACGCAGATACTACTTGCAATTATGAGTTGCCGGCCGTATAGTGATATCACTTTGATATTCATTTGATGTTAACCGTTCTTACGCAAGGGGCTAACCATGGAACAAACAATCTCGCGGGAAAAAACCTGCATCACGGCTTCCGGTTATGTCGCGTTGGTGGCCGCACTCGGTGTACCTTTGGCGGGCATCATCTTGCATAGCCCGCCGATCATCGCCGTGCTGGTGATCGCGGAGCTGCTGATATTGGCCGGGTTCTACATGCTGCAACCTAACCAGGCGGCGGTGTTGACCTTGTTTGGCGATTATGTCGGCACCGACCGTACAGAAGGCCTGCGCTGGACAAACCCCTTCTATCGCGCCACCAAGGTTAGTCTGCGTGCACAGAACATCATTAGCGAAAAGCTAAAAGTGAACGACAAACGCGGCAATCCGGTGGAAATCGCTGCCGCCATCGTCTGGCGCGTACAGGATACGGCACAAGCGACCTTTGATGTCGAAGATTGCTACGCTTATGCCCGGATGCAGGCAGAAGCGGCCATCCGCCACGTAGCCTCCTACTATGCCTATGATGAGGGTGATACCTCGCACGGCGCTGAGCCGGAAATCACCTTGCGCGGCAGCATGGACGAGGTCGCGGCCAAGTTGGTGAGCGAATTGCAGGAGCGTCTGGCGCGCGCCGGCATCAAGGTGGAGGAAGCGCGGCTAACGCACCTGGCTTACGCGGCCGAAGTCGCCTCCGTTATGCTCCGCCGCCAGCAGGCGGAGGCTGTGTTGGCGGCCCGGCAGAAGATCGTCATGGGTGCTGTGAGTATGGTGGAGACGGCACTGCATATGCTGTCCGAACGCAACATTTTGACGTTGGATGACGAGCGCAAGGCAGCGATGGTAAGCAACCTGCTCGTTGTCCTGTGTTCGGAAAGCGAAGCGCAACCGGTGGTGAACGCCGGGACATTGTATAACTGAGCCGCGTGAAGCATGGCCAGTCCCGGCAAGAAAGCTTTTCCGCTCCGCATTGACCCGGAAGTATGGTTGGTGCTGGAGCGGTTAGCCGCCAGCGAAATGCGGAGCGTCAACGCCCAGATTGAATTTCTGCTGCGCGAGGCGTTGAAAAAACGCGGCATGACAAAATAAGGGCGAGCCATGAACCCTAACATCCTGAAGAAAATCGCAGCCTTAGCTGTACCGAAGGGCATTGACCCCACCGAGTTTGCGCGTTTGCGCATACTCTACCGCCCACTGCGGACGCGATTAAGTTTGCTTAGCTTGCCGGGTGTGCTTGGTCTCATCGGTGGCGTCATGATGCTCATCTTTTTTGCGCAGCTCCGAGCATGGGAGGCCGTGCCTATATTTACCTTAGTTTGCGTGGTGCCAGCACTGCTCTTGACGCGGGGGTTAATTGCCACTGTCACAGCAAAACTTCCAGTAGACGTTGCGGAAGTGAATAGCGGCACGCTGATCCAACGGAATACTAATTTCATGTATGATCTGACCGGCTTGGGCAAGAACTGGCAGCAAATTACTGACAAGAATTTGCGCCAAAGCGGACCAGTCGTCATTCTCTACTGCTTCTTTGGTATGACTTTACTGATGGCCGGAGCGGTGATGTGCCTGAATCAAATCCTCGATGGAAGCGAAGGTGTCGCTGTAGAAGCGACCGTGAAGGAAAAAATACTTACCCACGGTAAACACGGGAGCAAAAACTACTTTGTACGTATTGCCTCACCAACGCCAGCCTTACTCCCTATTTTTAATCTGGGCGAGACGGAGGACCTTCGTGTTAATCGCAGCATTTTTGACCGTGCTACTGAAGGCGCGACGACCGTCACCCTCACCATCCATGATGGCGCGCTCGGCATGCCCTGGTATCAATTACCGCATAATG
>CAYOGS010000169.1:0-4856 GCA_964403435.1 uncultured Rhodospirillales bacterium
AGCCACGCCCCTGGTGCCGCCTTCACTCCGCTCATCCTTCGGCTCCCATCATCGCCACAAATTCTTTAAACAAGTATTCGCTGTCCTGGGGACCTGGCGATGCTTCAGGATGATATTGCACCGAAAAGGCGCGCCTGCCTTTCAGGCGCAAACCTTCATTACTATTGTCGAACAGGCTAACATGCGTCACCTCGACATCACCCGATAATGTCTCTGGCAACACCATATAACCATGATTCTGGCTAGTGATCTCCACACGCCCGGTTAGAAGATTTTTCACGGGGTGATTGGCACCACGATGACCGCACGCCATTTTGCGGGTCTGACCTCCAAGCGCAATCCCAAGCAATTGATGACCAAGACAGATGCCAAAAAGAGGGATATTGGCTGAAAGTATGGCTCTTATCATTGGGACAGCATATATGCCTGTCGCGGCAGGATCACCTGGCCCATTAGAGAGGAACACACCGTCAGGTTTTAAATCTAAGATTTCGTTTGCAGTCGTTTTCGCCGGAACGACAGTTACCCTGCATCCCTGACCGGCCAACATACGCAGAATATTTTTCTTAGCGCCGAAATCTACAGCCACCACATGGTGCCGTGGCTCAGTCAAGCGGCCATAGCCTCCTTGACGCGCCCAACAGGTTTCATCCCAGGCATAAGGTTGGCTACAACTCACTTCCTGTGCTAAATCTAATCCTTCCAAACCAGTCCATTGCTTCGCCTGCGCTGTAAGCGACGGAATATTGAACCTGCCACTGGGGTCATGTGCCACCACGACATTCGGAGCACCACCATCCCTAATCCGATGTGTAAGAGCCCGCGAGTCAATGCCGCATACTCCGACCAAGGAGTTGCGCTGTAGCCAAGACGCTAGATGCTCGCGTGCGCGCCAGTTTGACGGCGCTGTCACGTCATTTCTAAGCACCAATCCGCGCGCAGCCACCTTATCCGTCTCGATATCCTCATTATTGACACCGACATTACCGATATGCGGAAAGGTAAAATTGATGATCTGCCCGGCATAACTTGGATCGGTAAGAATTTCCTGATATCCGGTCATGCTCGTATTAAAGCAAAGCTCTCCGATTGCGGTGCCCGCTGCTCCCAGACCTTGGCCGTAATATGCTGTTCCGTCAGCAAAAACCAGGACTCCGGTATGAATTTTTGGCGCGTTAGGTCGCAAGCGCGCATGCTCTTGAGCAGAGCTTCTCATCGGTTAAGTCCAGTGTGGGGAAATGGCAGGCGCCATATCAAGCGCGGAATATGGCGAAACCACCGTGGTCTGGCAAGAGACAGATACAAACAAGCACAAATTATTCGTAAGTTCCGCACAGATAATAACGAAATTAACTCAGCTCTCTTAAATACTTGCTTCAGGGTTTTCGCATATCAAGGAAACATGATCGATGCAGTAACTGCTTTACGCCAAGCGCCAGACCATTGGCGGGATTGGCTGAACCAGCGTTCCTTAGGGGACAGCCTGCGCCGACTGCTCTGGAAGTTGCGCCTCGCTACACCGACGAGCGAGCAGGAAGATTATAAAATAGTTCGCCTGACCCAAATGATTGCGACAGCAGAAAATGCCGAGCGTGAGGCGCTCATGGCGCTTGTCGCTATCGAGAATCAATATTTTCGCGACAAGAAATCGAAGTGTTTGCGTCAGACAACCCGGACCACTTGTCCCGCACCGCCGCGTCATCGCCAGCCTTGGCTGTTGCTGTTCGTGATCCTAAAATCATCTGAATGGCGTAGGATCTCATAAGGCAAAACTGATTAATAATTCTTAACCTACCCTGACCTATAATCTACGAGTTGGGATGGTTGCTATACGCAACTGAAGCCGCTAGGTTAATAAGACTTATGCTGCAGCGCAAAAGTGCTCAGTTGGAGGATTGTGGACAATGCTAAATCTATACCAGCTTTATGACCTGAGCCACGCCATGATGGCGCCGATGCGGTTGGCAGCAGAAACTGCCCAGACAGTCTTTCAGAACCCATTCCTGCCAACCTCCTATACCAGTTTTGGGCGAGCGGTAGCTGCCGGCGCCGAACTGATTGAGCGCACGACCAGGCGGTTCGGCAAACCCACTTTTGACCTTCACACTACCGTCATCGGCGATCGCCAAATCGAAGTGGTGGAGGAAATTGTCAAAACCAAGCCATTCTGCCGCTTACTACACTTCCAAAGGTTGACCCCGCACACGGATCCTAAGGTGCTCCTGGTTGCACCGATGTCCGGCCACCATGCCACATTATTGCGCGGCACTGTGGATGCTTTGTTGCCCGATCACGACGTCTTTATCACTGACTGGACAGACGCCCGCCAGGTGCCGGTCTCTAAAGGGGCATTTGATCTTGATGAATATATTGCGTATTTGATAGAATTCATCCGAATGCTGGGACCAGATGTCCACATAATCGCCGTGTGTCAGCCTGCCGTGCCAACCCTGATTGCCGCAGCAATCATGGCTCAAAGCAATGATCCAGCGCAACCGGCCAGCATGACTCTGATGGGCGGACCAATTGATGTGCGCGTGGCCAAAACGCAAGTCACCGAACTGGCGGAAAAACGTTCATTGGACTGGTTCAAGAATACTGTAATCGCTACGGTACCAGTCTATTACCCTGGTGCGATGCGCGCCGTCTATCCTGGCTTCGTCCAACTTACCGGCTTCATGTCCATGAATATGGACCGTCATGTCGGCGAGCATATGAAGCTGTTCCAGCACCTGGTGCGTGGCGACGGCGATTCGGCTGAATCACACCGCAAATTTTACGACGAGTATCTTTCAGTGATGGATGTCACCGCCGAATTTTATTTACAAACGGTAGAGCAAGTTTTCCAGAAGCACGCTTTGCCCACTGGTAGTTATGTTTGGCGCAAACAAAAAGTGAAACCAGGAGCTATCCAGAAAACAGCCCTGCTAACAGTCGAAGGCGAGTTGGATGATATTTCCGCACCCGGCCAAACTGTGGCGGCGCATGAATTATGCTCTGGTCTAGCTCCGGACATGAAACAAATTCTGTTTCAAAAAGGCGTCGGCCACTACGGCATCTTCAACGGCCGCAAATACCGTGAACTCATTCTTCCGGTAATCAGAAATTTCATTCGCAAGCACGACAACGCCGATTCCACGGGCAAGAAAAAGCGTAAATCCGGCTAGAGTGCTCCAAGCATATTATCGCGGCACGTCTTCATTTCTAGCCTCCGCTTGTGCGGTTGTATCGGCGACGGCATAGCCACAATCCTTGGGCTTGATAATGATTTGAGTATCACTAAGACCAAGTTGCACGGGCGCGGCGTAATTGAGCTGCATGTTGATGCCGGCTTCCAGCAGAAATTTACTGTCCTTCATCGTACATCCTTTGCTGCCCATGAATTCTCGCACTTCCGCAATTTTCTTGTTGTAGGCTTCGGCAGTGGTAACACTTATAGAAAAATTATAGATAATGTTACCTTCGTCAGCCGACACCGTTTCCAGGCGCATAAATGGGTCCATCTGTACTGGCAAAGACAAGCGGTCGCGCAGACCGGATACCACCATCTGCGGTGTTAACTTGGCTGGCCGATGCCGGCCTTCATAGAGCGAAAAAGCAAAATTCAAGGCACACACAGCAATACCTACCACGAGGAATACTTTCTTGCCCCGCAACTGGTCTGGTATCATGCCTTTGATGCCAATTCCCAAAGCGATAAAGTAGCCGCCGACCATATAACCGATCAACATGTCAAAAATATTTTGCACGTACAGCCCCCTCTTTGATGAGGCAACCCTAGCGATTTGACAAATACCTGGCAAATCAATTCCATGTGCTAAGTACGGTAGTATGATGATTCGTGAGGCAGGTGGCATGGAAGAAAGTCAGATTTGGACACGGATATTCATCCTCGTGCTGTTGGCAGCCCTCGCCACACCCGCAGTACTCTTGCTCAATCGTGGCCGCTTTATGCGCAACGCGCTCATTTGGGGAGCCATCGTCTTTGGGCTTTGGCTCGTCTACCAACTCTTCGGTCCATTTGAAACAGGTGGCAGGTCGGCACATACTAGAGCGGAACGAGAAAAAAGCGTGAAGGAAGTGACAATTGACCACGACGACCCGATAAAGCAATAGGGGTTGCCTCGTGGCGTGTTATGACGCTATCTCTGCGCCTTCTTCTTGCGCTGTGGCATCGTAGCGACGCATCAAGGCCAGCAGGTCGGACATCGCAGCTACAAGATGCTGTGGGTTTGTGCCACGCACTACCAGCGAGAGCCCGTACGCACCATGACGGAACCACGGATATGAACCGATATCGCAGTCAGCATGCTTTTTAGCCAACAAGGTCAATTCGTCAGCGATTATGCTTTCCGGTACTTTGCCGCTTACAGTCCGGCTGAGGTAAGCTGGCCCGCCCTGAATTCCCGCCACCACTTCATCCAGCATAGCGCTCATAATGGACGGAATACCGGCCATTACAATCACATTGCCAATACGAAAACCAGGCGCCGCGCTAATGGGATTGCTGATAAGTTCGGCACCTTCGGGGGTTCGCGCCATTCGCAAGCGCGCCACCGTCAAATTTTCTGAACCGTAATATTGTAACAAACGCTGCTGGGCCTCTGCATGTACGATCAGCGGCAAACCAAAAGCAGCGGCGATGCACTCAGCCGTAATATCGTCGTGCGTCGGCCCAATACCCCCGGTAGTAAAGATGTAATCATAAGCTTCACGCAACGCATTCACAGCAGCAATAATCGCTTCTGGCACATCCGGCACCACCCGCGCTTCCACCAAATTGATGCCGGCCGGAAACAGACGGAGTGAGATTAGCTTTAAGTTAGAATCCTGAGTCCTACCGGTCAGGATTTCAT
>CAYOGS010000170.1:0-4838 GCA_964403435.1 uncultured Rhodospirillales bacterium
GAAATACACAGCGCACCGAACCTAACTGTCATCGCCACAAAAGTGTCCCCATTCGTCAAAATCGCAAAACCTTGAGCAGCAATCGCAATTAGGAAATTTGAAGACCCAAAGAGCAAGGCAGTCCACCACTTGATGCCCGGAAGGTGGAGGATGCGGCCTGCAATCTTCACATAACCAGCATGGATTCCTACAAAAATCAGGGCTGGTATAAGGGAAAGCAAGATATTCAGCATTTATGAAGTGCTTTGCTCATTGTGATGTCAATAGTGGATAGTATAGCTTGAAAACTGCGGAAATCGAATCTTATACAATATCTTTAGGTCAGATAATCGAATGCCTACATTTGCAATGTCCGGTACTCTCGTACTGTCAGCAGGTAAGGATAGCTGTACAAATGAGTGTGCAAAATCTCAATGCTCTGAGCTTCTGCCTAGTTGCGTACCAGCGGTATCTCACAGGTTATATTAGCGGCATTGAAATTGGCCGACCACGTATGCGTCTTTATGTTTTTATGAAGTAATCAAATGTGGAATGAAATGCCCATTGAGAGGGATTAACATGCAGTGGATTAAACGTGCATGGCGAGGTGAAGAAAAGCTTTGGAAAGCATTTTATTATTCAATGGGTATTATATTGCTAGTTGGAGGAGTTTATGGAGGTGCTGCAGGGTATTTCATCATGGAGTCTACCAAAGATGCGATACTACATTATATCCCCCCCACGACCACAACTGGCCCATTTCTGCCTTCAACTTCGTGGTGGCTACAGGCTAGCGGTGCGGTTGTATGTTTATTCGCATTGCCTCTTGAAATTTGGCACGCCATCATTGTCTGGAGATGCTCATTCAACACAAAAGAGAAATACTGGGGATATATCGCCCGGACAATAGTCTTGTTGTCGGGTTTATTGTGGGTTGTGGATCTTATTGAAGGGGGAATAAATCCGTACCGCGCAATATTTGGAGACAAGACCGCACTCTATGATATGACGTGCCAGTTAAACATGGAGTATTACAAAGGAGGGGGATTGTTTATTGACGGAAAACAGGCCACCAAGGAATTTCTTGATAAACATCCATTTGATCTTAAGGGATGTATTGAAGCACTCTTTGAGAATGAATCGTCATGGGGTAAGCAATCTATTCCAAAACGAAAATAACCTCTTAGGGCTAAATTACTTTGGGTTCAATAGAGCTTGTATTGAATCTTAAGTGCATTGACCTGCGCCCCGTTTATGAGCCACTTCAGTTTATAGGAATTTTCTCATTATGACTGGTTCATTTTTTAGGGATGAGCACACTTCTAAAAAACTATCTCAAGGGATGGCCTACTTCAATGGGGGGGCACAGCGGCCATGGACCTGCCGCCGCGCGGCGTACCGTTTATCCACAATCCCGACGAAGTGATGAAGGCCGCGGCGATCAAGCATGAGCTGCAGCAGATGGCGGTGTTTCAGCATGGGCTTTGGTTCCTGCAGCCCACCCGAAAACGCGGACGCATCACCGGGACGCAGTTGCCGTCAAAAACTGTTTTCTAGCGTGGCATCACTCGTTCAGTGACGCCTGCGAAGCGCCCGTCTAGCGCACTAAATGCCGTTGCATTGTCCGTTTGAACGGGCGATATGGCAGTGTTACTGACTTCAGAACTTATCAGCAGAGAATTGATTGTGACCCAGACCACACACACGAGCCTACGCGAATTCACGGTCTTGATGGCGTCCCTCATGTCGGTGATTGCCATTTCCATTGATGCCCTGTTGCCCGCCCTGGGCGATATCGGTGCGGAATTCCGTCTCGCTAACCCCAATCACACACAATATATCATCAGCACTCTGTTCATGGGCATGGCGCTGGGGCAACTGATCTGCGGCCCGCTGTCCGACGCGCTGGGCCGCAAGCGTGTCCTCTATTACGGCTTCGCGTTATATTTCGTGGGCACGCTGATCAGCCTGCTGGCGCACGATTTTTACCTGTTGCTGGCCGGACGCTTCATTCAAGGGCTTGGCGTCGCGAGCCCTTATGTTTCGACTATGTCGATCGTGCGCGACCGTTACAGCGGCCGCGACATGGCGCGTGTCATGTCGGTCATCATGATGATTTTCATCATGGTGCCGGCGCTCGCGCCAACTTTGGGGCAGGGGATCATGCTGCTCGGTCACTGGCGGCACATCTTCGTTTTCTATGTGTTATATGCTTTGGCCGTCGGCGCCTGGCTCATCTTGCGGCTCGATGAAACGCTGCCGCCGGAGAAGCGGATTCCCTTCCATGTCGTCAACATTGTCGCCGGGTTCCGCGAAGTCGTCAACAACCGCGTCACCATGGGATATATGGTCTGCATCGGCATCTGCTTCGGCAGCTTCATCGGTTACCTGAACACGTCGCGGCAGATATTTCAGGTGCAGTTCGGCACTGGCAAGCTGTTCACGGTCTATTTCGGGGCGCTGGCGCTCGTGTTCGGCGTCGCCTCATTGCTTAATTCACGCTTCGTGACAAAACTCGGCATGCATTATATCTGCCATCGGGCAGTGCTGATCATCGTGGCCGCGTCCGCCATTTTCCTCGCGCTGCACTGCGTAGCCGAGATTAAGCTGTGGATGTTCCTGCTCTATGCCGCTTTGCTGTTCTTCGCCATCGGTCTGATGTTTGGCAATATGAACGCCATCGCGATGGAGCCGATGGAGCATGTGGCCGGCATCGCCTCGGCCGTTATCGGCGCGGTGTCGTCGCTGATCTCCATGACGCTCGGCGCGCTCATCGGCCAGCTCTATGATAATTCGCTGGTGCCTATCGTGACCGGGTTCCTGGTGTTGAACCTGATGGCTTTCTGCATCATGCTATATGCGGGGCGGGGCAAGCCAGCGGCGCCAGTTGTTGCCACAGCAATGGACTGACCATGCGCTGACCACGCGTTTAGTTCAGTTCTGGGACTTTCCAGGCCCCCCAGGTGGTCATATTGGGGGGCATATTGTTTAGTTTTGTAGCGTTTTTTCCGGCGGCAGGTTGGCTCCCGGAGTTAACGTTTGGAGAGACAGTCGTGAGAAGATGGGATCGCCTTGTCGACGTCTAGATAATTTGGCCGTTTACACATCAAGTGTGCTCATCCCTTGGCTCATGTCAGTATTACATTGTTGAAATGCATCATCAGCTGCCTACAAACACTGTGCAATAAATCAGTAACGCATGTCAAAGTCTGGCACTCGCCCGGCGTCTATATCTTCGCGCCATTTTTTCAATACTTCTTGCCCCATCTCCCAAAAGTTGCCGCAAAAATCTAAATACGAGCGAACGGCATCGAATTCGCCAAGTTTATATAAATCCTTTGCGAGTAAAAAGTTTGGACCAAAGCTATTCAATTGTGGCGAGCCAGGCGTTTTTCCGGCTTCCAGCAAATGGCTGATTGCGGATGTCACGTCTCCAGTTTGGAGTGCTACTCTTCCTAGTACTATGTTGCCATCGAAGATGGCGTTCCCATAATTCCAATTATCGCTGTAGTTACTTGCATCATTAATGAGCTCTACGGCGTAGGATCTGGCGACTTCGTATTCTTTTGCGTAATATGCAGCCTTAGCAACATACGATAATCTATAAAACCGTTCCTTCTGAGGCACCTTAAGTGCAGCCTCGATTAAGCTGTATGCCTTTCTAGCACAGGCATGCTTAGAGTACTTCGCCGCGGCGCCTTTACAAGTACATTCTCTCAAATATATGTGCAGTAGGCTTTCTGCAATATTGACTTCTTGGGGAGCCAATGCTTGGGCTCGCTCCATCAACGCCAAGGAAATTTTAGGATTCCAAGATGCGATATATCTGCTTGCGTTCGCTAAAATTCTGGGATTGTTGGGGTGAACTTTCGCTTGTTGAATCCATAGCTTCTTGCCTCTATTAAATTCTTTATTGGGACCAAATGGGCGCAGTTTAACTTTCACTTGGCCCGCGGTTTTGGATGCAGGATGATTTGAGATTACCCACATCACTTGGCTTACCCATGCTTTAATTATCCGCCTATCGGTCTGAGGCCACGATCTAACAATATGATCGAAATAATATTCAATTAAATCACTACGAATTTCTAGACTGGACGGGTTTTCATCTAAAGAAGCCTTCATTTGGTCGATGGTAGGATGGTTTTCATGTGAACAGCTTTTCATAAAAATCTTACCTTATCGAACTTCGGCACCAGCCTGTTACGAGTAGTTCATGAAATGTTAGACTTACATAGTCACGCTAGTGGAGTTCATCGACTCTAACAAGCCACCGGAGATATTTCGTTGGAAGCAGCGACAAGTCCACTAGCGTATCTGGCTGTCTGAGCTAGTCTCAAAGATATGTGTGAGTATATTTGTGGGTCGAACTACATGCTCGCCATCCAACTTACTGATATGGAACAATAATATGCTTATATATGGCGTGCTGCTCGGGCTCAATCCTAGTACTGGGATTTGTCCATAGCGTATCAGTGAATATCAAATTATTAGTTTGTGTCAGGGTCTTTCCAGGCTTCCAAGTTGGTCATCTTGGGAGTTTTATTTTTTAGTCTTATAACTCACTTTTCGGCGGCAGATCCGATCTTTTCTAAAGAAGAACGAGGTCAAGTAAGTGGTTACCTTCGGGGACAGATTGGCTAGGTTTGTGTTTCTGGGATTTTTAGCCCTGGCAATATTTATTTTTGTGCGTAGCGTATCCGGACCCAATTCTGTAGCGCGTGAAATAGGACGTTCAATAAATCAAGGCAAGATTAGTAGAGCTGTAGTCTTTAGTTGTGGGGACATATTGATTGAGGTGATTCCAGATAACCCAGCGATGCAATTTCACATAGGTATGATGAATAGTGGTACGAGTT
>CAYOGS010000171.1:0-4801 GCA_964403435.1 uncultured Rhodospirillales bacterium
GCCGCCAAAAATAGGCTAACGCAAAGCACCAGGAGGATAATGGCACCCCATTTCATGACCTTCCAAAGTTTGGCCAGGACTGTCACACAACGTCTTTCGCTTGTTTGCCTCAAAGACATCATTAACTGAGAGTTTGCGCCTTCGTAAGGCCTTGCCTATATTCCGCCACGATAGACTGCAAAGGATAATCGATGACCATCACCCTGCATCAAGGCGATTTGCCCGCCGGTTTGAGTTTCGGCACCAGCGTGGCGCTAGACACGGAATCGCTCGGCCTCAGCGCGCGGCGCGACCGGCTGTGCCTGGTGCAGCTTTCCGCCGGCGACGGCGACGCGCATCTGGTGCAGTTCCGGCGCGATGATTACGCCGCTCCTAATCTTCAGGCACTGCTGGCCAATCCGGCGGTGACCAAATTGTTTCATTTCGCCCGCGCTGACCTGGTGATGCTCCGGCATTATCTGGGTGTCATGCCCGCACCGGTCTATTGCACCAAGATCGCCTCCGCCATCGCCCGCACGTTCACCGAACGGCACGGTCTGAAAGACTTGACGCGCGATCTCATCGGCGTTGATTTGTCCAAGGAGCAACAGACTTCCGATTGGGGCACGGAAACTTTGACCAGCGACCAGCAAAGCTATGCCGCATCGGACGTGCTCTATCTGCACCGGCTGCGGGAGAAGCTGGACAAGATGCTGGAGCGGGAAGGCCGCCTGGCCTTAGCGATGGACTGCATGCGCTTCCTGCCCACCCGCGCTGAACTTGACCTGGCTGGCTGGGAAGACGTGGATATTTTCGCGCACCGCCCGACAGCTCGCCCCGGCTGATGTCCGCCATGGCGCCACGCCGCAACAGCCACGATTTTTTTGCGCCCAAGTTGCGCCCCGGCCATTTGCTGGCCGAATTAGCACGGTCGCGCCGCGTCGGCCATCTGCGTCGCGCCTTGCCGCTGCTGGCGCTGCTGCTGCTGGCCTCAGTCTTCTTCTGGCCATTTCTGGAAGGCCGCCGGCTCATCACCATGCCCGTCACGTTACCAACGCCGCAGCTGACCATGGAACAGCCGCGCTTCAGCGGTACCGATGACCAGAACCGCCCCTTTGCCGTGCGCGCCGCGCGCGCCACCCAACTGCCGCAAAACCTGATGCAGGTTGACCTGGAGGCGCCGGAGGCGGAGATGACGGCGCCGGATGGCAGGCCGGTCGCCGGCAGCGCCAGCGTCGGTCGTTTTGACCAGACCAAGAAGCGCCTCTGGCTGGGCGGCACAGTGAGCCTACACCAGCCGCCCGCTGCTGGCAGCACGGACGCTACGATGACCTTCACCACCACCGAACTCTACGCCGATTTTACGACCCGGGCCGTCTGGGGTGATAAGCCTACCCGCCTGACCGGCGCCTTTGGCACCATCGTAGGCCAAGGTTTCCGCGTCTATGACGGCGGTAAAGTCTTGCTGTTCACCGGCGCTTCACGTGCTATCTTGAATGCCGGTAGCGGCTTCAACCTGCCGACCGCCACGTCCGGAACCAAGCCATGATGCTGCGTGCCACCTTTATTGCCTGTCTCTACGCCCTTCTAGCGTCCCCCCCAGCCCAGGCGACGGAACCGTCCAGCACGCCTGGCACCAACCCCTTGGCGTTGGACCAAAACAGTGGCCCGCTGGAAGTTACGGCTCAGCAAAGCCTCGAATGGCGGGAGCAGGAGCAGATGTATCGCGCCCTCGGCCAGGCCAAAGCCAAGCGTGGCGATATCATCATCGGTGCCAATGAGTTGCGCGCCTTCCAGCGCACGACCGCCGCTGGCAAGAAAGAGATTTACAAATTTACCGCCCATACCGGCGTGCTTATTGAATCCAAGGCGCAGAAAATCTATGGCGACGAAGCCGTTTACGACACCGACAAGCAGCTGGCCACCCTGACGGGCAAGGATTTGCGCTTCATCAGTGCCAATGAGACGGTAACGGCTCAAGACGCACTGGAATATTGGCCTGAGAAGCGCCAAGCAATCGCACGCGGCCAAGCTGTGGCGGTGCGAGACGACCGGCGCGTGGCCGCGGACCAGCTGACCGCGCAATTCGCTGCCGATAAGAAGGGCGATCTAGCGCTGGAGCAGCTAGTGGCGGACGGCCATGTCGTCATAACCACCAAAACTGATGTCGCGCGCGGCGACCGTGCCGTCTATGACCTAGCCAACAACAGCGCCACCTTGACGGGCGCGGTGCAAATCACCCGCGGGGCCAGCCAGTTGGCCGGTGCTACTGCGGTGGTCGACTTCAAGACCGGCATCAGTCGCCTTACCGGCGGAGCCGGCGGTGCGGTACAGGCCTTGTTCGTGCCGAGCGAGAATAAGGGGGCGGGCGCCATCGGCCTGCCGCAACCCTGATGCTGGATGCCTCCCCTCCCACTTCGCGCCATAAGCGCGCCCCTGAGTCCGCTGGCGTCGAACCACTGGCCGTGCCGACCACCGGTCTGGCAGCGCGACACTTGGGCAAACGTTACCGCGAACGCCCAGTGCTGCACGACGTCTCGCTTTCCGTGCAGCGTGGTGAAGCAGTAGGCTTGCTGGGGCCCAACGGCGCCGGCAAGACCACATGTTTCTATATCCTGACCGGCCTTATCCGCGCCAATACCGGCACCATCCATCTGGATGGCGCCGACATCACCAGCCTGCCCATGTATCGCCGTGCCCGCCTAGGCATCGGCTATCTGCCCCAAGAAGCCTCCATCTTCCGTGGTCTAACGGTGGAGCAGAATATTCGTGCTGTGCTGGAAGTGACTGAACCTAAACCCGACCGACGCGAACAGATGCTGGAGGAATTACTGGCCGAGTTCAGCGTCACGCATCTACGACGCGCGCCGGCTTTGGCACTTTCCGGCGGCGAGCGGCGGCGGGTAGAAATCGCCCGCGCCTTGGCCGCACGGCCTCACTTCATGCTGCTGGACGAGCCGTTGGCCGGCATTGACCCCATCGCGCTCGCCGATATCCGCGATCTGGTGCTGCATCTACGCGACCGCGGGATAGGCGTATTGATTACCGACCATAATGTGCAAGCGACCTTGGAGATCGTGGATCGCGCCTATATCATCCATGACGGACGGGTGTTGATGGAAGGCGCGCCAGACGCCATCGTGGACGATGCCGAAGTGCGGCGCGTCTATCTCGGCGAAGCCTTCCGGCTCTGAACCAGCAAGAATTGCTAACAAGGATTGACCCGTGACCCCAGCCGCGCGCGCGCAAGCCGTTATAGACCTTTTGGATGCGGTGGCCGCCACACCGCGGCCCGCCGACGCTGTCATCGGCAGCTATTTCCGTGCCCGCCGCTATATCGGCGCCAAGGATCGTGCAGCAGTGGCAGAACTGACTTATATGCTGCTGCGACACCAGGCGCGCCTCGGCTGGTGGTGCGAGCGTTACCGAGCGCCCGGCACCGCTCGCAACCGTATGGTCGTATGGCACCGTCTGGCGCTGCAAGACAATGACGCCGCCATTACTGCGCTTTTCGCGGGCGGCAAATTCGCTCCTGCGCCGTTGGACGCCGCAGAGTCGCAGTTCCTCAAACAGCTCAAAGGTCATGATCTGTTCCTGCACCCCAAAATGCCGCTTGGTGTGCGCTACGAGGTGCCGGACTGGATTATACCCCATCTAACCGCCCAATATGGCGACCGTTTGGAGGCTGAACTTGCCGCCCTGCTGGAACCGGCGCCACTTGACCTGCGTGTGAACGCGCTGAAGGCGGATCGTACCGCCGTGGCCGCCGAACTACACGCAACGGGCGTTGGCGTCAGCGAATGCCGCTTGGCACCCTTTGGCTTGCGCCTAGATGCCCGCATCGCCTTGCCGACCCTGCCGGCGTTCAAGCAAGGCCGGCTAGAGGTACAGGATGAAGGCTCGCAGCTCGTTGCCCTGCTGGTAGATGCGCAACCCGGCATGCGGGTGGTAGATTTCTGCGCTGGCGCTGGCGGTAAGACTCTAGCCATGGCGGCAGCCATGGCTAACAAAGGCCGCGTGCTGGCGCTGGACGTGCTAGAAAAACGCCTACAACGCGCCGCCGAGCGATTCCGCCGTGCCGGAGCGTTTAATATCGAGACGCGGGCGCTGAGCGGCACCGATGACCCATGGATCAAACGGCACAAGGGAGGATTTGACCGCGTACTGGTAGACGCGCCTTGTGGCGGCAGCGGCACTTGGCGCCGCAACCCGGACGCGCGCTGGCGTTCCTTAGGTCCCGGCCTAGCGGAACTCATACCACTGCAGCAAACCATCCTTCGCAGTGCCGCGCGCCTGGTGAAACCGGGTGGCCGATTAATTTACGCCACCTGCTCACTTTTAGACGAAGAGAATAGCGCACAGGTAACGCGCTTCCTGGTCGAACAACCAGAATTTGCGCTGCTGCCTTATGGTGAAGTCTGGGACAAATTGACATCAACGCCGCATCCCTGCCACGGCAACATGCTACAACTCACCCCAGCGCAACATGGCACAGACGGATTTTTCGCCGCGATTTTGGTGCGCCAACTACCGCCTGTAGTAGACACCCCGCTTGAAGCCGAGGCATGAACGCCCTGTGGGAATATTTCCTCTCAGTATTCCTTAGTTTGCAGTTCTGGCATGCCGTCATCTTTCTGACTGCGTCCTTGACGGTCATCATGGTCGGACTTGTGTTTATTGGGTTACAGATATTCATGCGACAGCGCGGTTACCGCGTTCAGGGACGCGTCATCGGTGCTGTGCTGCAGCATAAACTGCTGCGGCACAGGACTGAAAAAAACAGCGCCGCGGAATCAACCTTCTACGTCGTCTATGAATACAC
>CAYOGS010000172.1:0-2595 GCA_964403435.1 uncultured Rhodospirillales bacterium
GGCAGGGGGTGGCCGGCCAGGAGTTGGTCAACATGTTCGGCCAGCTCATCCGGCAAAATGCCGGCCAATAAGTAAAAGCCACAGCACTTTCTGCTATTATTGTTTTATAAAACCCCTCCCATCGGAGGGGTTTTTTATTTAGATAGACTCCAATACACAGGCCTAGAACTGATAGGCTAAAGTAGCACTTGTAGTAGTTTGGACTGGTGAGCGCCGCACTGCCGCAGTTAAATTAGATTTCTGGCTCAAAGGGACGGCGATTGTCAAACTCACCACCTGTTCATGCCGTGGTAATGCAGTGTAGCCCATTATCTGTGCGATCTGATCACTGCGTACAGTTGGAATATTTTTCCCGTACGACTCCGCCTGCACCGTAAGACTGTTGAGGCGACCAGCCACACTGGTAAATTTGCTATCAAGCTTAGAGCCTAATTTATCATACAGCAATTCGTTCGCGCATACTTGAAGTGATAGTACCATGCCTTTTGCTGTATGCATTTGCGTCCCACAACCATCCGGACGCATGGTGAGACGATCACTGGCGACGCTAAAATAGGCCAAACCAATAGCGACGCCTGCTTGTCCTTTGTCCAAGCCGACAGCCAAATGCTGTTGTGTTGTTATGGCAACATGCGGTGTAATTGGCATAGAGGTGCCGGCCGCCTGGCGCAAACCAACAAAATACGATCCTTGCTCAGCTGACTGTCCTTGGATTGCGTAATAACGGACGGTAGGACGCACTACGGAAAGTGCGGCGCCGGCCTCGGCTTCGGCTCGACCAGTGATCCTCCCAAAATAACCGCCGACTTGCAGCACACCGTGGTTACCTAAAGGGAAGAACTTGTCGACCGCCAGAGTTTTCCCGCTCACCCCTAGGCCGCCATGAAGCCAGAAGTCTAACGATGCCAATTTTTTATTGCGGTGCGTTATGGCGAATGAACGGTCAACACCGCCTCTTGTCGCTTCGGTAAACTCACCAAGGCTAAGTACCAGTTCACGGCGTTCCGCAGGATTCCCAAAACGTAAAGACAAACTCTGCTGTTCGCCATTGCATTGTCCCGACAGGATGCGACAGCCGGATTCATGCGTACCTGTTATGACGGTATTGCCGTCTGGAGCTGACGATGGATCTGGCGCGGCGGCGCTATATGTTGCCGAAGCAGAAACCAAACTAGCTGCGGCCAGCTTAATTAGATTTTGTGCCATCACTATGTCTGCCAAAAATCTGACTGTGATAAGCCATTAGGTTATCACGGTTTCATGAAAATATAGGCTCTAGGATAGAGCTAACAATAATAGGCCGACAGAGAGGAGCGAACCGCTGGATTAAGCATTAACGATATGAGTTTAAGTGATCACCTTATCTATTTTCATGCTCAACAAAATCGGGGCGGGCAAACCCGAAGAACTGCCGCACGACCTGCCACTTTCGGTAGCATACGATGGAGCCAATGACCGCGGAAGGTACGCTGAAAACCAGCATGAACAACATGAAGACGGCACTGCGAAGACGCTCGGGATCAAGAGAGTCCTGATTAAGATAAACGTAAACAAACTGAATTGTGCCAAATAGTGTGTAGAGCACACCGCAGATCATGAAAGGCAAGCCGACGGCTAGAGCCAGAGCAATCCAAAATAACTCTATCATCTCCGCTTTTTGCAGACGCCAGCAGCGCATCGGATCATCGGTGAACATCCAAGACAGCAGCATAAAAAGAGACGGAATGACTGTGGCGAGGTAAGTAAAAAGCACGACAAGGGTCATGGCGGAAATTCCAGGCTAGTTTTTCCCGCTATATCACGCATGTCCCTGTTAGGAAAATGATTTATTGCCATTGTGTTTGTTAGGTTTTTTTCTTTTGGTTTTGCAGGATCGGTCGCAACCGTCGCCAGCAGGCACGCGCAGCAAAAAACCCTGATGCACCCAAGACTATTGCAATGCCACAAACAAAAAGAAGAATTATATCATAATTTTCTCCATGCAGAGTGCCTAGTGTACGCTGGATGCTGCTGTAAACGTAACTACCTCCTGCAATAACACTGCAGCTCAGGCCGCCAATAAATGCAGGCAAAGCCAAGGCAAAACCGACTATCAGCCATAAAAACCTGCTGCGCTGAGGGGGGCGTAGCTTCCAGCCTTGTCGAGCGTCTCCAGCCAGCCGCCAGGAAAGCAGCGTAACGAGCAACGGCACGCTAAAAAAAAGATAGATTAAGACGATCAACAACATGCCAGACCCCACTTAAAGCCGTAGACACAACACTATCAATGTTGTTGCCCCTTAAAAACACCGGAACCACGCTCCTCGGTTGCACGCCAGCTGATGAACTCACACGGGGAACGAGCCTAGCCTAAAGCCTTGTGTGGGTGAACTGTCTTGTAATGCCAGAACCAGACTGGCAGTTGCGCTATGATGGTTGCCGCATCGGAACAAGGATAAACGCGGGTGTAGTCCCGTTTGATCCTACGAACGAAGGCTTCAGCCATACCATTGGATTGCGGGCTATTGACCGGGGTCGTGCGTGGCTCAAGCCCAACTTCGCGGGGCAAGGGCCTTGGTATCGCCTCCAATGTAACAAGAGCTATATCAGTCAGCC
>CAYOGS010000172.1:2605-4795 GCA_964403435.1 uncultured Rhodospirillales bacterium
GCCCGAAGCGATGTTAAACCGCCGCCAAAATCAAGTCACGCCCGTCTTCGCTTTTGATCCCGGAAGTGGTGGCGACGTAACGCCTGGCCTCCCGATCACAGCAATCAAGGGATAAGGCAACACGAACCTTTTCACCATTATCCCCGCCAATTTCAAGGCCATCCGAATACCAGCGCAGTTTTGAGGTTGCCGTGGCGATACGGCCATCATAGTGACAGGGTGGCGGGGGCAGAATGCATCTTGAGTGATCAAACAATACGCTTTGCCGAACAGCTGTATCTTGTCGGCCGCAGCGCCTACTGATCAAGCATCATTGGTAATGCTTATCAGTTGAGAATCAACCCCAATAGCTCTATGGATAAGTGTCATCGCTACTTGCGGCCGCCCCCCCTCAATGTCCAACCTGTTCAAGAGCACAGCGAGCGAGCTGTGCATCCCCGTCGTGCCAACTTTGGTGCGGCTGACCCCGCCTCACGAAAAAGTGAAGATCCCCAGGCGATTACGGCAGGCCTTTAAGGATTATGCCATCGAAGACTGGTGCCAGCGCCTAGCGCCGGCCGAACGGCAGAAAGCGCGCAACGCTCTGATGATCATGGAAGTGCATCATATCGTGCCGCGATTCCTGGGCGGAGACAATGCGTTCCCCAATCTTGCACTCGTAGAACCGACGACGCATAAACTCATACATCAGGACATTGACAGCAAGGTCATCGGCATGAAGTTGGGCGAGCAGCGTGTCATTGACCTGCCGTCCATGCCGAAGCTGTTGGTCTGGGGACTGAGCAAGTCGGCGCTGCTGCGTTGGCGGCATATCAATAGCGCGCAGCGCAAGATTTTGTATGAAGCCATTGCCGGCTCGCCATCGCCAACCCGCCCATGTAGCGCCACAACCATGCCGGCAAATGACCGCGAAATCCTGCCCATGGCTGCTTAGGCAATCGGTAGAAAATAGACGGTTTTCAGTGATGATGTGTTTAGATGGAGTTTGGATAACTTCCGCCCGTCTGCGCTCGCAACCGGTTGATCAGACGTATAGCCGCTTCATACTCGGCTGGCGGGGCCGTTTTGTCGCACAGTATAAAGGTAACCTTTTTGCCTATCGCCGTATCAACCCGCAATTGTAGCATGACCGTAGCATGACTGCTACCGGCCTCACCGCTGCCCGCTGATTGCTCATGTTGGATTGCGATGACGTCGGTGACTGAAATGTGGAGGTTACGCCCTTGATGCTTGATCTGGAGGTGTGTGCCATCGCTCCACACCTCGTCAGCTAACGGCAGCAATCTCATTTTGAACAAGATGGCGATACCTGGCAGCATAAGCGCCGGGACTAGCGCTAGAAGCGGAAAGCCGTTGATGCAGCCGCCGAAACCTTCATCACAAGCAGTGTTCCGGGCAAAAATCAGCGTGCCCGCCAACATAGCAAGCCCCCCTATCACAGGGACACCCCATTTTATGAACTTGGTTTGTCTTGAAGATACTAGCTGCATGATTTATTCCCACTCGATCGTACCAGGGGGTTTACTGGTTACGTCATAAGTCACTCGGTTGATGCCGCGTACTTCGTTGATGATGCGGGTGGCGACGCGTGCCAGGAAAGAGTGTTCGAACGGGTAAGACTCCGCCGTCATGCCATCGACTGAAGTTACGGCACGCAGGGCCAACACCTGGTCATAGGAGCGGCCGTCGCCCATCACCCCCACGCTATGCACCGGCAGCAGAACTGCGAAGGCCTGCCAGATGGTATCATACAGGCCGGCCTTGCTGATTTCATCGAGATAAATCGTGTCCGCCGCACGCAACACCTTCAGCCGTTCCGGTGTAATTTCTCCAAGTACGCGTATGGCTAGGCCCGGACCTGGGAACGGATGACGGCCGACGAAAGCTGGGGGCAAGCCAAGCTCGCGCCCCAACACCCTCACCTCGTCCTTGAACAACTCCCGGAGCGGCTCCACCAACTTGAGCTTCATCCGAGCGGGCAAGCCGCCGACATTGTGGTGCGATTTGATAGTTACGCTCGGCCCGCCGGTGAAGGAGACACTCTCAATCACATCAGGATATAGTGTCCCTTGCGCCAGAAAATCCGCTCCGCCGAGTTTCTTCGCTTCCTCTTCGAACACCTCGATGAATTTGGCGCCAATGATTTTACGCTTTTGTTCGGGGTCGGTCACGCCATGGAGTGCTCCCAAA
>CAYOGS010000173.1:0-4031 GCA_964403435.1 uncultured Rhodospirillales bacterium
GCGGCCCTTCCATGGCCACATAACTCCAGGGTGACATAAACATGTCCACGCCGCGGCCGACGGTATCTCGCAGTGTAGACGGGCCGAAGAGGGGTAGCATGGTATAGGGTCCTTGCCCTACGCCCCAACTATGCAGCGTCTGGCCGAAATCAGCTGGCTTAGCTTCCCAGCCCAAACCTTCCTTTGCAACGTCATAAGCGCCGCCGATGCCGATGGTGGAATTGACTGCCAGGCGTCCCAGGGATTTACTGGCATCTTCAACGCGCCCTTGCAGCAGGCTATTGGCCATCACCACTGGTTCGTTCATATTGCTAAAGACGCCGCTCACGCGGTCGCGGAAATAATCCGGCGTCACGGCGCGATACAGCTCTGCAAGTGGCTTGGCGATCAGCCGGTCGAGAAAGTCGTTGACGTCAAACATCACGCGATTGACCGGCTCCAGCGGATCATGGTTGGCGTCTGAAGCCACGCGGTTCGGCTCATTCACGGGGTTCGATGCGCAGCCGGCGCCGAAGACGGCAAGGCAGGACAACGCCAGTAGGCGGAGAAGAGCATGACGAGGCATGAAAAGACCGTGGGTGCAGGTTAATAAGAAGGTAGAACTTAACCTCCCTAAGATTTATCCTGCCTTAATAAAGCAGGCAAGAGCAAACATGTGCTGGCCAAGGCGCAGAGCAGGGCAATCGTTAAGATTTGGCCCATGCTAGCGGTGCCGGGATGGTCAGACAGCGCTAGCGATCCGAAGGCGACCAAAGTTGTAGAGGCGCTGAAGGTCACGGCGCGCGCCATGCTCGATTGCAGCGGGTTTGAGCCGCCCTCACGCCAGTAACTCACAAAATAGATGGCGAAAGAAACGCCTAGCCCCAGCAGCAACGGCAGCCCGATGATATTAGCGAAGTTGACCGGCACCCCTAGCAACACACAAATGGCCAGCGTCAGCACGCCTCCCAACAGCAACGGCGCCAGCAGCGCCAGTGTGTCGAACCAGCGGCGCAGACTGGCGAAGACCAGCAGCCCAATAATCAGCACGGCGCCCAGCGCCGCCTGCACAAACGCTTTCACAACCGTCGCGCCAGATTCGGCAATCGCAATCGTCGTGCCACTGGCATGCGGCGCGACGGCTTGTATGGAGCGGTTGAATGCCAGCAATTCATCCGGGTTGCGCGGATTGATGCGCGGATAAATCTCAACGCGCGCTTTGCCGTCGGTTGTCATCCAGTCTTCCTTGAGCTCGGGAGGCATGTTTGCGATGGAAACTGCCTGCGCGCTCAGCAGGTCACGGATTTGGATGAGCTGTGCCGGCAAGGCGCCGATCAAGGCTTCCTGCAGCGCAAAGAGTTTGTCTGCGTCTGTCAGTAGCGGTTGCATTGCATCGGCCAGCGCCACGATGCTTGGGTGTTTGTCGCGCAAGGATTGCAGCTTACTATGCAGTTCCTGTGCCGCTTGCGTCAAATCTGCGGCTTTGGGAGCCGGCGCGAAGTCACTGGGGCTGAGCGTCGCCAGCAGAATCATGCGCGTATCCTGCAACAGCTGCAGTTTAATCTCCTGCTCTTCTGGCAGAAATGAGGACAGTGTCATTACGCGCGCTACTTCCGGCAACGTCCGCAGCTTCGTGGCTAACGCATCAGCGCCCGTTAAATCTGGCATCAGGATTTGTGCGGTATAGGGCGTGCTGTCCAGGTTTTTGGCCAGATCGAATAAGGTGGCGACAGATTCCGCACGCGGATTTTTGAGGTTCAGTGGGTCGAAATCGAAACGTAGATGCGTGGCTACTACCGCGCTAACAATAGCCAGGACAATCGCCACGGTCAGCACGGCAACCCGTTGCCTGTGCAGAAAATTATCGAGCGGCCGCAGCCAGAAAAAGCCCACAGCTTCCTGCTCCGGTGGCGGGCGGCAGAGGCTGATCAGTGCAGGCAGTAGGGTGAGGTTGCAACCGAAGGCGATAATCATGCCGGCACCAGCGATCAACCACAATTCAGCCACACCTGCATAAGATGTCGGCGTGAAGGCCAAGAAGCCGGCGCTGGTGCTACCCGCCGCCAGGGCCAACGGCCGTGCGATGACTCGCGCCGTGTTCCGCAGTGCCGCAGCGGCTTCCGGCTGGTGAAAAAGCTGGTCGCGGAAACGCACGCCAAATTGGATACCGAAATCCACCGCGATTCCGATAAACATGACGGCGAAGGCTACCGAAATCAGGTTGAGGCTGCCCAGTGCCGCCAGTCCAAAAGCAGTGGTGATGATCAGTCCAGCCAGCAGTGTTAGCAGAATTGGCAGTACGAGCCGTACAGAGCGCAAGGCCAGCAGCAGCAGCACGATGACGACCAGCAAGGAGCCGATAGCGGCCAGGCCCATGCCGTCCGCTACACTGGCGAATTCCTCATCGTTCAGCGCCACCGAGCCAGTTAGGCGGATGGTCACGCCGGGTAACTTGTCTAACCCCGCTTCCCGCACCATCGCGCGCACAGCCTGGGTTGCCTTTTTGCCGGGCGATAGTGCGCTGTAATCCAACACCGGTTGCGTCAAGATAAAACGCCGCAACAACCGTGGGCTATTGGTGTTGTCTGGATTGAGCAATTTCTGCCAATCGAGTTTGGCGGGATTGCCCTGCGCCTGCGCCGCGACGACATTGCTGACTTGCATGAACACTGGCGCGAATTGCTGCTCGTCAATCGCCTTGGCTTCCACGCCTTTCAGCATCATACCAAGGACGCGGAACAGCCCACGCAGACTCTGGTCTGCCGCTAGCGCGCCCAGTAGGGGCTGCGCCGCCATCAGCCGGTCAATCACATTCGCCAGCTCCACCTCGGAAAGGTACAACAGCCCGTTCTGCCGGAAGAAAGGCAACGCATCCGGCCGTTTCAGGTGTTTGAACACCTCAGGCAAGCGCGTCATGCGTTCGTACAATGACGTGGCGGCTTGCTCGGCCAGCGCCGCCTCAGTTGCGGTAATGACGACCACTAGCAAATCGCTGCGCTGTGGGAAGGCCTTTTCCAGAGCTTTTTCCTGCAGTCGCCAGGGTAGGTCGGCAGCAAGCAGAGTGTTGACATCCGTGTTCATCTTGAAATACGTGGCCGTAAACCAGCCGCAGCCGCTTGTGAGCAACAAAAAAATGACGACCATCAGCCAAGCATAGCGGCGACAGACATCAACCAGCGTCACAAGCAGGACAACCATTGGTATAATCTCTTGATATCTATGGAAGAAATCACGCGCGGCGTGACGACGGAATGCTCAATCCTATCCGTTACTGAATAACACAGCAAGCCGCGCGGCACTTGCGCCGCTGCTCAAACCGGTCATAATTCGGCCTGATTGAGAGCGTGAAATCGCGCCACAACCAAGCAGGAGAGTCTCATGAAAAAATTCGTTTTCGGTGTTATAGGTGTGGCGGCCATGCTGGCTCTAGCAGTGCCACAGGCTGCGTGGGCAGGTGACCCGGACGGCGTGCCGGCCATCGGCGCTGATGCGCCGTCGGTAGTGGACGGCCAAGGTCCGGGTGGCTCTGAGGGGCGTCGTGGCGAGATGCGCGAAAAGCTCAAGCATATGACGCCAGAGGAGCGCGAAGCTTTTCACGCCAAGATGAAGGCGAAGTTCGATAGTTTGCCTCCGGAAAAGCAGGCCGAGATCAAGGCAAAGATGGAAGAACGCCGCGCCCGTCATGGCGAAATGCGGGAGAAGATGAAAGATATGTCGCCGGAAGAGCGCGCCGAAATGAAGAAGAAATGGATGGAAGAACATGGCGAACGCAAGGGGCGTCATCGTCGCCACGGCGGCACCGTCACCACTGGGCAGGGTAGCGATGAGCCGATCACCACACGTTAGTTATACTTGACGTCCAACCGCCGCCTCTCATCGGGCGGCGGTTTTTGGTTTTTATGGATGCCACCATGGTTCGTTACGCGGAGGTCCTGGTGGATTATCGGGCGGGCGGTTTGCCCAAGTGCTTGGCCAAGCGATGAAGTCTTTCGCGCTCGAATAACCATAAACCTCAGGGGGCTTGTCATTTCCAAAGCGGCCTGCTCGGATGC
>CAYOGS010000173.1:4041-4702 GCA_964403435.1 uncultured Rhodospirillales bacterium
GATAATTCCACCGACAATCGCAGCGCCGGCTTTGATGAAGGTCGGCAAAGTTTGTGGGTCGCTGGCCACGGCTTCAACGCCCGTCTTAAGTGCTATAGCGCCAATGGCAACCGCTAGCAGCTGCCCACCTGCTGCTTTGAACGCGGCGACAATCGGCTTGTCCTGCTGGCGCTTCGCGTCACGATAGATCATGCCGACGCCACGAAATGGCGCCTCAACCATATCTTCGAGGAGATTGATCGCCTTATCCTTAAATCCAGGTGGTTTGTCGATTTTATTTTGCAACATGAAATATCTCCCGTTGTTTCAACAAGGGGGATATTGCCATGCCAAACGACTGCCACAAGCCGAAACTATTGTTTTGATATCCTTTCGTAACGGCAAAAACGCAGCAAGATGCCGACTTCCGTCACCTGATTTTCCTTCACGCAGCGCCACACGGTCGGGTCGAGCGGCGGGAAAGTCGTGTCGCCTTCAATCTCCTGTTCAATGTGCGTGAGCAGCACGACATCAGCCAACGGCAGCGTCTGCGTAAAAATTTGTTCGCCGCCGGCGATATAGACATCTTCACTCGCCGACACTGCATCTAGTGCCGCCGAAATTTCGGGAAAGACTTCCGCAGCTGTCGGGCGGTAATTCGGATCGCGGCTGACCACTAGAT
>CAYOGS010000174.1:0-643 GCA_964403435.1 uncultured Rhodospirillales bacterium
GAAGACCACCTTCAATATAGGCTGCCACTGCAGCATTACTGACAGCCGGTGCTTCGTCATTCAGAAATTCAAAGACTTTTTCATTAAACTTTCCTGGCGAGATTCTCGTTAAGCCTAAAAGTGCTGCGCCTCGAAGGAGAGGACGTTTATCGAGCAAGAAATTTTCTAATACTGGCGCGCAGTCTTGATCTTTTAAGATGCCGCATAACTTTATCGCGATCTGAATTGCAGAACTACTCGCCTGCTTGTTAGTTAAGGTGTCACGACGCAGAGACGCAAGCTGCTCTTTCGACCAGCCCGAAAGCCTTTCGGCCAATTCGCGCAGTGGCGCATACTCAGCCAATAAGTTAATCTCTGCTTCTTTTTGTGCCTTGGTTCCAGCTAAGCGGGACATGATCAAAAGACCATCATATCGCAGCCAGCCCGATTTCTTTTTTAAAAGCTCTGCAGCAAAACCCAGCTGCTCATCTTCAGGCAGTTGATGCACAGCAAGGCAAGAGCGCCGCGAAGTCGGCATATCTTTTGATGCAAGACCAGCGCGGATCAGTTCAGATTTGGGCGCAAGGTTATACTTCCAAGAAAGGTCAAACAGACTGCGCGCATGAATGCCGATGCGTTTCGTTAGTATTTTAGGAATTTCTGG
>CAYOGS010000174.1:653-4702 GCA_964403435.1 uncultured Rhodospirillales bacterium
TCTGGCGCTTTAGGATTTTTAATGAGAAATTGTTCGATGTACTCGATAAAGGCTGCGTGATCTGCTCTCCCGCAGCTTCTCAGCAAATAAATAGCCGGCAAAGCATATAAAACATCATTGAATTTATCTGCGTACAAATAAGCCTCAACAGACTTATGCGCTGCCTGCCGTACTTGAGGAACCCAATCATTAATTCTTGGCATGAGGTGCGGTAGAATGGTCGGCAAAAGCAACACCCCTGCCTTAATGACCGCCGCTTCCCTTACATAGCCATTGCGATGAGACAACAGCACAACCAATTCCGCAGCAGAACGCGCGGCTTGGACTTTTTCTAAATCTGGCTTCACCCATGAAGGAGCGGCACTGTAAAATGCAGAGATGGGATCAACAGCGGCTGGATGCTTAGGTCCGAAAAGCTGTTTGAATATCTCCATGGGGAGTGCCTAGTCTGAATTAATTACACCTGTAATAAATTTTTGAATCAGGAATAAAACTAAGTCATTGAAAGAACTGGCGGACCCGAAAGGATTCGAACCTTCGACCTCTGCCTTCGGAGGGCAGCGCTCTATCCAGCTGAGCTACGGGTCCAGACTATGAATATGAGCCGGCGGCGCAAGATAGGCGATACGTGCGGGTTTTGCCAAGACTATTCCGGCAACGCCCATCAGCCACGCTCCCTGCCCCGCCGGCGCGAACCGGCGGGGACGGGGCTGGCGCACCCTGTCAGGCAACAGGGGGAGAGCTTCACGGGGTGGCGCCCGTCAGCTCTGTCATAGCTTGCATGGCATGAGCACACACAAACCGCAGACAGTGCCGGGTTCCATTCCGGGCGCTAGCACAGAGGCCGCGCCCGCACCCTCACCGGTAAAATACGGAAAGGGTGCCGTAGGAGGAATTATTGCGCGTTCGCCAACGTGTCTTGCACGGTTTGAAACACGCCGGAAAGCTGCGGACCAAGAGTGAGCAACACGGCAACGATCGCAACGGCGATTAGCGCGGCAATCAGACCATATTCAATGGCAGTGGCGCCGTCTTCGTCGCGGATAAATTTCTTAAGCAAATTGGTCATAATATCCTCCCTGTTTTCGCGGAACTTAATCTGTTCCACACAAGCTCATCTTAACGCAGCCCGCTTAACAGGTCGTAAATTTCAAAGTGTATTTCCCAATAAAAACAATGACTTAAATCGAAATTGGTTTAGCGGCAGATTTGTTCGAGTTTCGAAATACTGAGAAAAACCCCTGAAATTGTGGCCTTTTTTGGGCTCGCGCCTGTGTCTGACTTACGCCGGGCCGTAAGAATCTTTGACGACCGCACTGGTATGGTTGCGCAACAATAACCATTTTGGTAGTGATGCGGCCGTGAACAACATGCCATTTCGTCTGGCGCTGGGCCAGAGACGTAAGAAGTGTGAGATACACACTGACAATTGCGCGACAGATGACTGGTCTTACCGGACCTAAATCTGGACACGTCATGGGTATGAAGTGAGCAAAATCCTTTTTCCGCGTTCGGTGCATGACCAGACCATCCTGACGCCCGCCCAAGCCGGGCGGCGCATCACGGGTGGGCTGAGCGTCATCAACCGCGCCGGGCGCGGTGCTTTCAGCAAAGTGTGGGTGCCACGCGAGGTAGCGGAAGACGCGGCGCTGGCCGCCCAGCACAAATTCCAGGCCGAATGGGTGGCCGTGCGTGAGGTGGATATCGCCCGCCAATACGGCAACCACATGATTTATGACATGAAGACGGATGCCGGCAATCAGTTCAAATGGACGCATTTCGACCATTGCCGCATGACGGATGATGGCTATCGCCTGATGATCATCACCATGGGCGTTTATGAACGGCCAGCGGCGCATGGCGATGAGTGGCAGATTTTTGACCAGACATTGCGCGAACGTATGCAGCAGATCGCCAACATCATGTGGGATGTGGAGCGCGGCGATTTTCTGGGTGACGCTTTAAGCCGCGAGCTGTGGTTCAAGGGCTGGAACGAAAAGCGCATGGGGCCAGATATCGGCATCAACCTTGCCGGCCTTGAATTATTCTACAACACTAAAGCATGGCGCACGCCCAACCCGCAGCGCCGCATCAATTACGATTTGACTAAGAAGTTCCTCGACATTGTCGCTGGTCTGCGCAGCGATAATTTCCACAGCGACCAAGTGCTGTTCGGCATCCATATTCCGGAATTCCACAAGAGCAACCAGTGGATTTATTTGGCCGAAGGCGACCACAAGATTTGGGAGTTCAACACCGTTATCGCCTCCACCTACCGTATGTTCGATAAATGGGCGATCGGCGGCCACGGCGTCCAGCCCACGGTCATGCATCTGCCAACCTATCGCAACCGGCAACGCACGCAAAGTAGCATCCGGGGCTAAATCACGTTTTGTATTGCGAGCAAGTTGTCGAAAGTGCGGGCAACAAAAAAGCGCGCATAAAGCTATGCGCGCTTTCAAGCTTCGAAAGATCGAGGCTTACTTGACTTCTGGGGTCGGACCTTTGACCGCCGGGGCCAGCTTCGCCTTCGGGCGAGCGGGGCCGACGCCGTCATCAGCCTTGATCTTCGTTTCAGACTTCTTAGCAACAGCCATTCTATTCTCCATCACGTGACTAGGAGTTGTGTTAGCAGAGTGACGCTAACATATTGCCCTTCATTGGCAAGTGGAATTGACAACATCATTAAGCATAGTTTTGCCAATTCTTGTAATTTTACAACACAAAGACACTTCGAACGGCAATATTATTACTATACTGGCCATTTCCTGGGTTAGCGGCTGCCAAATCGGTCTTCATTGATCCGATTATGGTTAATGCAAACTCAGAACATGCCTCAGGACACCTGGTCAACCCGTTCGCGGAACACAAATCTGGCGTAGAACCAGCTCAACCCCATCAAGCACAAGCCGAGCCCAAAGAAGGAGAAGAAGCGCAATAGTCCTGCCAGCGCGGCGGCGTCATAGAGAAAGACTTTGCTCACCGCCAGCAGCATGACCACGAGAGAAGCGATGCGCAGCAGCCGGGTCTGCCGCCAAGTGCCCAGCGCCAGCAAGGCGATGCCGAACAGCAGCCAAACAACTGAGTAGCCGTAAATTTCAGTATCTGTCGTCATGCCAGCGGCCAACTGCGCGCCATGCCATAGCTGCCGATATTGCAAGGTAATGAAAGTGAAAGCCAGCAAAAGCACCGTGCCGGAGAGCCACGGCCGTAGTGCTGCATAGGCAGCGGGCAGTAACCGTTGGCGGAGCAACACGAGCCAGACGACCGGCAACCCATAAGGCAGCCACAGCCGGTTGAGTAGTGGCCAAGCTCCGACATCCTGCGACGCCCACAGCGGATTATAGCGCAGCAAATCAAAGTAGCCGATGCGGAACAGCGCCACGCCTACCAGCACCAACCCAGCCTTGGCGACCGCACCGCGTTGGAAATGCCGACCCACGACCAGGCAGACCAGCCCGAACAAGAAAAACACATTGGTGATGGTGCCGCGCTCACCAAACCCGGCTTTGATGAACAAAATCGCCTCGCCGGGATGGAAGGCGTGGCGTGACAAATAATAACCCATCACGCCGATGAGCATAATGGCGGCTATTTCCAGCCCGCGCACGATCGCATCGTCCTGACCACGCCGCAACAGGATGCTGGCGCCGGCAAACCCCAGCGCTGGCAGGCCCAACTGGAACAGCGGCCATTGCACAAACGGCACGCTGGCCTGCAACCCCAGTTGCAACTCCACCAGGCTATACAGCGAGAGCTGGATGATGAGCAAAACTTGCGGAACCAGAACCATACCGAAACACAGCGCTAGAATGGCCGCCAACCAGCGCAGCGCCGGCAAGCCAAACTTTGCCTGCAACCAAGCCAGTGCCAGCACTTCGGCGGCTAGAGCGACGGAGAGAAATTCGCGCTGTAATTCGATAGTCAGCGCGATGGAAATAAACGCTGTCACAGTCGCGGCATAGAGGCTGATGATATGCGCCCGTTGCGAATGTGCGAGCGGAATCTGCTGCCAAAGGCGCCGTAGCAATTCCAGAGCCGCCGCCGCC
>CAYOGS010000175.1:0-4687 GCA_964403435.1 uncultured Rhodospirillales bacterium
AATTCCAAACCACCAGCCAGACTCCGGAAGCCTTGCACCGGATGGTGGAATGCTATTTGGCGCTCGGCATCCGCAAGGAAGCACAGGCGTCTGCGGCCGTCCTGGGGCATAATTTCCCCGGCAGCACATGGTATCAATTCAGCTATGACTTATTGAATGGCGAAGGCCTGAAGCCGCAGGCTGAAGAAACCAGCTGGATCGGCAAAACCTGGCGCAAGATTTTCTGACGGCCATGCTCTCCCGCCTCGCCATCCAAGACATCGTGCTGATAGACAAGCTGATGCTGGATTTCGGGCAGAGCGAGTCCGGTCTGATTGTGTTTACCGGTGAAACCGGAGCCGGTAAATCTATTTTGCTCGACGCATTGGGGCTGGCGCTGGGGGCACGCAGCGAAGCCGGGCTGGTACGCCATGGCCGCGATGCCGCGACAGTGACCGCCGAATTTACCGTAACGCCTGGACTGGGGGCGTTTGAACTGCTCCAAGCTAACGGTTTGCCTCCTGATGGGAGTCTGATTCTACGGCGCACGCTGCATAAAGACGGCAAAAGCCGCGCGAGTCTCAATGACCAGCCCTGCAGTATCGGTCTGTTGCGACAATGCGGGCAAAGATTGGTAGAAGTCCATGGGCAGTTCGAGAGTTACGGCCTGCTGGATGCCACCACACATCGCGGATTGCTGGACGCATTTGCCGGCTGCCAGAAGTTGAGCCAGCAGGTGCAAAGCGATTATGCCGCTTGGCACGATGCGCGAGCGCAGGAAGAGGCTGCGCGCGAAGCATTGGCGCGTGCGAAGGCCGACGAAGTTTATTTGCGCGCGGCACTCGATGAACTAGCAGCTTTGGCGCCACAAGCGGGCGAGGCAGAACAATTGGCGCAGCAACGCGGACTGTTGCAACAGCGCGAAAAAATCCTGGGTGGACTGGTACAAGCACAGCAACTGCTGGCTGATCATCGCGGTGCCATCAAGCTCGTCAACGAAGCAGCACACACGGTGGCGAAAATTTCACCGATGACGCCGGCTATCGAGAGTTTGCTGGCGACGCTCGACCGGCTGGCGGCAGAGTTAAGCGAAGCCGACACTACGATTGACGAATTGATGCGCGACGACGCGCTGGACCCCGCGCAGTTGAACGGTACGGAGGAGCGACTGTTCGCCTTGCGCGCCGCCGCCCGCAAGCACCAGACTGTGGTTGATGGACTGCCGGCCGTGCAGACCCAACTTGCCGAAAAGTTGGCAACTTTGGACATGCAAGGCGACAGATTGAAGGAACTACAGCGCGCTACCCAGTCGTGTCGTCTGGCCTTTATGGAGAATTGCCGCCGCCTTAGCACCACGCGCACTGCAGCGGCAAGTAAACTGGCAGAAGCCGTCAACCTGGAATTGCCGGCGCTGAAACTCGGCCAAGCTAAATTGCTGGTGCAACTTACGGAGCTGCCGGAAGCGGACTGGAGCGCGCAGGGTGCGGAGCGCGTGGCCTTCCTGGGGCAGACCAATCCTGGCACACAGGCGGGGCCGTTGCAGAAAATTGCTTCCGGTGGCGAACTGGCGCGATTCATGCTCGCCCTCAAAGTTGTGCTGGCTGCAGCCGACCCGGTACCGGTGCTGGTCTTCGACGAGGTTGACGCAGGCATTGGCGGCGCCACAGCCTCTGCGGTGGGTGAAAGGCTGGCGCGGCTGGCGCACGATACGCAGGTGCTGGTCGTAACGCACAGCCCGCAGGTGGCAGCACGTGCCACCCAGCATTGGCGCGTGGCAAAAAGTAGCGCCGGAGGCACCACCACGACGCGCATTGAGCTGCTGGATGCGCCCAACCGACAGGAAGAGATTGCGCGCATGCTTTCCGGCAGTGTGGTGACGGACGCCGCCCGCGCCGCAGCAGCGGATTTGATTGCAGAAAGCCAGACAAATCTGGGACAGAGTGGCAAACCGCAACGCCGAAAGAAAGCGTGATGGCTAGCGGAGCCGATATGACACCTGCCGGAGCGAAAGCCGAACTTGCGCGGCTGGCACGAGAAATCCGCCGGCATGACTCGTTGTATCACGGTCAAGATAAGCCCGAGATCAGCGACGCCGATTATGATGCGCTGCGTGTCGCCTATCGCGGCCTGCGTGCTCAATTCCCGGAGCAGGCGCCAGCCGATGATCCCGAACAGAAAGTCGGCCATACGCCGCAGCAGGGTTTCGGTAAGGTCATGCATCAGGTGCCGATGCTCTCACTGGACAATGCCTTTAGTACCGAGGATGTCGCGGATTTTATCGGCCGTATCCACCGCTATCTCGGCTGGAAAAACGACACAGCGCAGCCATTGGATTTTATGGCCGAGCCGAAAATTGACGGCTTGTCCTGCAGCCTGCGTTATGCAGACGGCGCTCTGATACAGGCGGCGACGCGCGGCGACGGCGCGGTGGGCGAAGACATCACCGCCAATGTCCGAACCATCGCTGACGTGCCGGCACGGTTGGCCACCCCCTGCCCGGCAGAAATTGAAATTCGCGGCGAAGTTTATATGCGACGCGATGATTTTTTGCGGCTGAATGCTGCGCGCATCGCAAACGATGAAGAAGCCTTCGCTAACCCGCGCAACGCTGCGGCCGGCAGCCTGCGCCAGCTTGACCCCAACGTGACGGCCAGCCGAAAATTGCGCTTCTTTGCTTACGCACTGGGCAATAGCGAAGGCATTGCCAAAACGCAGCAGGAATTACGCACGCGCTTGCAGGAATGGGGTTTCGCTTTGAATGAGCCGGCGACGCTTTGCGCCGATGAGGCGGCGCTGGCCGTATACTTCCAAAGCATCGCCGCGCAACGCGCAAGCCTGCCCTTCGATATTGACGGCGTGGTCTATAAGGTCAATGAATTCGCTCTGCAGGAGCGGCTAGGTTATATCAGCCGCGCGCCGCGCTGGGCGATTGCGCACAAATTCCCCGCCGAGCAAGCGACGACGCGGCTTAATGCCATCACCATCCAAGTGGGGCGCACAGGCGTTCTGACACCTGTAGCGGAATTGGAGCCGGTGAATGTGGGCGGAGTGATGGTGAGCCGCGCTACGCTTCACAATGCCGATGAAATCGCGCGCAAGGATATACGCGTCGGCGATATCGTGACGGTGCAACGCGCCGGTGATGTAATCCCGCAAATTCTCGGCAGCAATGCCCAACAGCGCCCTGCATCCACCATGCCTTTTGTTTTTCCGGTGCAGTGCCCCGTTTGCGGTTCCCATATCGTGCAAGAGGCAGGGCTGGCGGCGCGACGCTGCAGCGGTGGGCTCTTTTGTCCGGCGCAACGGCAGGAGCGCATGCGACATTTCGTCAGCCGCGACGCCTTTAATATCGAAGGGTTGGGCGAACAGCGGATTGAAGAGTTCATCGGCGCCGGCTGGCTACACAGCCCCGCCGATATCTTTAGGCTGGAACAGCACCGCACCGCGTTGTTGCAGCGCGAGGGTTGGAAAGAAAAATCCGTGGAAAATTTGCTGACCGCCATTGCGGCGCGGCGCACCATTCCACTCGCTCGGCTGATTTTCGCGTTAGGCATACCTCAGATCGGTGAGGTTACCGCCAAGCAGATCGCTGCGCATTACCGCAGCTTCGCGGCGTGGGATGAAGCCATGCGGCGCGTGGCGCAGCAGGATGCCGCGGCCCAAGACGAGCTTGATGCGCTGCCAAACATCGATCGCGCGGTCATTGACGCAGTAGCCGAGTTTTTCAGCGAAACGCATAACCGGCAAGCGATTGATGATTTGGCAGAACTACTCACTATCACGGATGCGGCGCCGGCGGCGCATGGCAATCATCCGCTGGCTGGGAAAACCCTGGTCTTCACCGGCACTTTGCTGACTATGGGCCGCAACGAAGCCAAAGCCAAGGCGGAGAGCCTCGGAGCCAAAGTTGGCGGTGACGTTTCCAAAAATACGGATTTCTTGGTGGTCGGTGCCGATGCTGGTAGCAAGGCCACCAAGGCACAAAAACTAGGCATTGCCGTCCTCAGCGAGGCAGAATGGCTGGCTTTGGCAGAACAGCCATAATTCTCGCCCAGCAAACGCTGCCTTGCCTCACAGAGAAAAGCCGGCAATATATCCGGTACACGCAACGAGGAAACTGACGAGCCGGCCAACATGTCTTTCGCCAATCAAATCCTGGCCGGCGAGCAATTACTGAACGCCGGGAATGTCAGCGGCGCCCGGAAGATCGCCGAGAAAATTCTTGCGGGTTCACCGCAGCATGAGGGCGCCTTGGCACTGTTGCACGAGTGCTTGGAGGAGGATCGTGATTACGCCGCCGCGCGCAAGTTGGCGGAGCAGTGGCTGGAACACAGCCCCGCCTGCCTGCCCGCTCATAAGGCACTTATTCGTTCCTCCATGAATTTAGAAGACGCCAAAACGGCGCACCGCGCTTTGGCCGTCTGCCAGCAGGCTTTTCCGCAGGAAACTTTTTACTATAAACTTATCGAAGGTGTACTTGACCTACGCTTCGGCAATGGTAAGGCGGCCAGCCGAATTTTCTCTGAATTGGGAAGCGAGCATCCCGGTCTTACCGATATGCTGTTTATGCAAGGCGCCACCGCTTATAAGCGCGACCGCCTGTTCACGGCGCGGCGCGTGCTCCAAGAGGTCGTAAAGCAGAATCCACAATTGGTGGCCGCCTGGCGGCTGCTGGCCTTCACCGCGTTCCATCTCATGTGCTTTGGCC
>CAYOGS010000176.1:0-4659 GCA_964403435.1 uncultured Rhodospirillales bacterium
TTCGAGTGTCTGCATGAAATGAAGCTGATCGTGGACCTGATGTATGAGGGCGGCGTTGCAAATATGCGCTACTCCATTTCCAACACGGCGGAATATGGTGATTATACGCGTGGCCCGCGCCTCGTGACGGAAGAGACCAAGAAGGAGATGAAGAAAATCCTGGCCGAGATTCAATCCGGTCAGTTCGCGCGTGATTGGATGCTAGAATGTCAAGCCGGCCAGCCGAGCTTCAAAGCCATGCGCCGCCGAGCCGCCGAGCATCCTATTGAGGAAACCGGCGCCAAGCTGCGCGCGATGATGCCCTGGATCGCCAAAAATAAATTGGTAGATAAGAGCAAGAACTGAACAACGCTGATAAATTTGCGTAAAACAAAACCCCCGCCAGGAATGGCGGGGGTTTTTATATTCAGCCAACTACGGTGATGCGCCGGTGCCGGTCAGGATGGACGGCGTGGTGGTGATGCCGTGCGGGCAGACGCCACCGCTCACTTTCTCCACTACCGCGCCGGTGACGGCCGCATTCAGATTTAGCGGCCGCATAAAGCACGGTGCGCAATACTGGTTGGGCGCAGGTACCGGCGTCACATTCACGCTGACCGGACCGTTGAAATTATCTGTCCATGAGAGATTCACTGGCACATCGTTAGACAATTGCAGGGCCGCTGAAGCCGTCCAGATCGGCCGGCCGCTGACCTGGCAGGAGCCCATGGTCTTGATGGTTGGGCTGCCCACGGTCTGGTTGCTTAGGCCGGAGGGTAAGGTGCCTGAACACAAGGTGCAAGGGAACGCCTGGCACGGCACGGCGGCTATACCACAAGTCCAGCTCCAGGGGCCGTCGCCGCTTACCGCGCTGGCGTTGCCGCCGCCTGGCGCGCAGAGGTTATAGTTCGGCCGGTCAGGTACATAGGCGCCATTGGCCTGGCCGCACTGGCCGGTCGGGTTGACATGCTCAACGCCCGTCTGCGAACAGTTGGTATTCGCGCCGCCAAACAGGCCATTGCATTGCCAGGTTGCCGTGCCCGGGCCGCTGCCTGCTACCGGCGGAACCCAGTTTAGCGGTATGCCAGTGGTGCAAAGCACGCCGTCAGCGGGGCGGGTTGCGAAACTATCCGGAATGACGCCACAGACGCCATTGCGGGGTGTCGGCACAAAGGCTGCCGAACAGTTCGCCGGCTGGCCGGTGATGCTCACGCGGGAGCAAGTCCAGGTGATCGTGCTGAGCGCCGGGGTTACGGCATTATAATTAGCCGCGAAGTTCGATGGGAAACTCTGTCCCGTCGGCTGACACAGCTGAAAGGCCGGCGCGCTGGAGATAACCGATAGTGCGTTCGGTGTCCAAGCAGTGGCCGGTCCACACTGGCCATCCGTTGCTGGTACATAGCTGGCAAAGCAGGCCATGGGTCCCGTGTCCGTGCCACCATTCTGGCCGCCGCAGCCCCAGGTGACCAAAGCGGGAACGGCAGGATTTGATGGCCAGTTGAAGCTCAATACACTGCCGCCATTGGCGCAAAGTGCGCTGGCGCCGGGCGGGCTGGCCAGGTTGCCGTAGTTCTGCCCTTGAGCGGTACCGCAGCTGCCATTGATTGGCTGATTAGTGCTGCGGGCGCGGCAATTGACCGGATTGCCTGGAAAGAGTGTGTCGTCGCAGGTCCAGCTCCAACCGACATAAGGCACGGTGATGCCTACCAGTGGCGTGGCCGTATTGCCGGTCACGCACAGGCCGGCCGCTGGTTGGCTGGCGAAGGTGCTGAGATGCGCTGAGCCACAGGCTGATCCGACAAAGCCAATCATCTGGTCTAAGGAACATGTATCATCGCTGCCGCCATGATCGCCGCGGCATTCCCAACTCCATTGTGTGACGCCGCCACCCATATCTACTGACTGCAGATTTTGTGGCGTACCGCTGGCGCACATATTTGGGTCACCCAAATTTGGTGGGATCGGACTGGTGTAAAGCGTGCCTGCAGCCGCACCGCAGACGCCATTGATTTCGCCTTCTTCATTTGGCGCTTCGCAATCGGTTGAGACTGGGTCGGGGGCACCGACACAGCTCCAATTCCAAGTCGGACCATGTTCAGTGCCGGATACCGGCGTGGGTGTGCCGACGCTGCACAGATTGGGATCATTGTCATTAGGCTGATGAATCGGGGTCGTGCCGGCTAGGCTACCACACTCTCCCGGTGCCTGCTGGCGATAGGCCGTGCAGGACGTGTTGCTGCCGCCATTGCTGCCGGGGCAAGTCCAGGTGCAGGATTGATTGTCGCAGGTCGCGTCGGCAGTTGCGTCAATGGGTGTCATGCCGTCAGCGCCGAGGCAGAGATTGGTTTTGACTAGCGGCACCACAGCTTGCAGGGCTCCGGTCACAGCAGGATTGCAGATACCATCAATCGTGGCGTCAAACGCGGCGTGGCAAGTGGAGATATGGCCATTATCGTTTTTCTGGCATTCCCAATCCCACGGACCGTTGCCGACCAGTGGTGCGATATTGATGGCGGTGTTGCCAGGTTTGCACAATTCGCCGACTGGCGGCAAATAGCGGAAGCCTTCAACAGGAATTTCGGCCGTGCAGCCGTCATAGCTGGCGTTGCAGATGGACGGGTCGCGACCCGGGGTGCCGTCGCACTGCCATGTCCAGGGACCCGTACCGGTCACGAAGGGGCCGGCACCAGTGCCGCTGGGGTCGTGAAGAATACTGCCCTGGGCGCACAGGGTGGTCGGCCATTGCGCCTCGGGCGGCAGCGCGTCAATCGGTGTCGTCGTGTATTGCGCGTTGCAGGCGCCGTCTATTGGCACACAGCTGCCCAGTTCGCGCGTCTTCACCCAGCTGCCGTCGCTGTTGCACATATAGGTGACTTCGTAATTGATCAGATTATTGTTCAAGATGATCGTTGACTGCATGGACTTCACGTCCAAAGTTGCGCCAAATTTTTCCAGTGCCGTGGGATCCCCTGGGGTGTTGCGTGCCGCCACGATGCGCTGGCCTAGGTTGGTGTCCAGTTCTGGGGGTTGACCGTTGACGGCGGGTACCTGAACGCCGCAGACTTCTACTACGGCAGGCGCGCAGCAGCGGGCGGCATCTACTGTACCATTGGGCGTGTTGAGCTGGCCGTTGGCTCGGGCGGTCAGGAAAGAATTCCATTCCGCGTTCGATTTCCACGGAACGAAATAATCCACCATCGTCCGGTTGTAGAGCGAAACACATTGCTGAATATTCGGGCTGAGTATACCGCCTGGCGCCGAGACGGCGTCTGGCCAGATGAGAATCCTGTCATCATTGCGCATGCGCGATCCGCCGGTCGTACCGGCGTCCTGCTCCGAGCTGATGATGCCGGCCTGTGCGACACCGAATGGTAGGCTGCACAGCAGGGCAAGCAGCATGAGTTTGCTGCGCACAGCGCTGATCCGGTTCAATAACGGCACGACACACCCCCAAGCGCGTTACGGAAAGCCATTCAGACTTGCATCGCCGCCCTTTAGGTGGTCGTTGCGTCGTCAGAATGAGGCTGCTCCACCCTGCATATTAGGTGGGGCGCTTCAACAAACCGTTAAATGCTATGGTTGATGCAACACAACAGCAGGAGAGAGGGGGATAAGTGAGTTCAATAGCTTGATAAGCAGAAAGATTTTGGTCGGGCAGGTTAACAGCTCTTAACCACCACGGCGGAAAACTTGCGGGTAAGTCTCACGTAGTACAGCATCAACCTGCGCTTGCCCGGGATTTTTTCCCAGCACAGCCAGCGATGTGACACCATAATTTCCCAACCCGCATGGCACTATGCCAGAAAAATGCGACAAGTCAGGTTCGACATTTAAGCTGAGCCCATGAAAGGTCACCCAGCGCCGTACGCGCACACCGATAGCGGCGATCTTCTGTTCGGTTCCGTCCGGTGCCGTCACCCAGATGCCGACCCGCCCTTCGCGCCTTTCGCCTAGCACATTAAGCACAGCCAAGCTGCGGATGACCCATTCTTCTAACCGCCAGATATGCCGCCGCAAATCGCGGCCACGGTCATTTAAGTCTTGCATGACATAGGCAACACGTTGGCCGGGCCCGTGATAAGTATGTTTGCCGCCGCGGCCAGTTTGGTAGACTGGGAAGCGGTCGGGCTGGAGCAGTTCAGCAGGATCAGCGCTGGTGCCGGCCGTAAAGAGCGGCGGGTGTTCCAGCAGCCAGGTCATGTCTGGTGCAGTGCCATCCATGATAGCCGATACCCGCTCTTCCATTACCGTCATAGCGGCTGGATAGGGCACGGGCTGGTCGCTGATTTTCCATTCGATAGGGGACATAAAAATAGTTTGTCGCTGCTTACGGTTATAATGCAAAGGCAAAAACTGCCCCGGCGGCACATTTGCCACCGTAAGGGAAAGTCTTCGAAGGTAACAAACAAGCAAAAACAGAGACTTAGTCATTGGCATGGTTTCTGCATGGTTGAGGCGAGCCATCCTAGTGGTTGGCGGGAGGAACCATGCAGACCCCGAGCCTTATCCTTTTGTCACGGCAAAGCGCTTTGCAGCGCCAGGTGGAAGTGTTGGCCAACAACATTGCCAACGCCAACACGACGGGTTTCAAGGCGCAGCAAATGTTGCTGCAGACGGAACGCCTGCAGCCGACCTTCAAGGAAGAACTGAATTTCGTAGTTGACCACTCCACCGTGCGTG
>CAYOGS010000177.1:0-4642 GCA_964403435.1 uncultured Rhodospirillales bacterium
AGCAAGGCCTATGCCAACAGCACATTCTCCAATGCACCGATCACCAAGGTGGTCACGCGCCAAGAACCGGCGCGGCGGCCTTTTGTGGCGCCACAGCTGCCGCCACCAGAGCGCGTGCTAAGCGATGATGGCGTGACGCCGATGGAATTGCCGGTACTGACCAATGTGCCTGTCAAACCCGACGCGAAGATTTTTGTACAGGCTGGTGCGTTTACCATGGCGGAGAACGCCGGCAAGATGCAGCGGGAATTGCGCCGCTTCGGCGACGTGCGGGTTGACCAAGCAAAGCTGGAAGATATCTTATTTTATCGGGTGCGGATTGGGCCGCTAGCCAGCGCCGATGCCGCGAACAAGATGCTGCGGCAAGTCGCACAATCCGGGGTGCCCGCGGCAAAAATCGTCGTTGATTAGTGTTTATAGTAAAAGGTGCAATCGCTTCATGCTATCATCTCACCTGTTGAAATTCGGCCTGGCCGTTCTGGTCGTCATTTCTTGTCCAGCTGTCGCGGCAGAGCGCACTGTTCTCGGTCCGAAGAATGAGAGCAGCGCCAAGCAGGCGGTACTGCTGGACGTGAGTGCAAACACCATTTTGTTTGCCAAACAAGCCGAAGTGAAGATGCCGACATCATCGATGAGCAAGATGATGACAATGTATCTGGTGTTCGAAGCCTTAAAGAATGGCAAATTGAAACTGGACGGAGAAACGACTATCAGCGAACGCGCCTGGCGCATGGAAGGGTCGCGTATGTATGCCCCGCTAGGTAGCGGTGTTAAAATCGAAGACCTGATCCGTGGCGTGATTGTGCAATCGGGTAATGACGCGTCCGTCGCGTTGGCGGAAGCGGTGGCGGGTACCGAAGACGCTTTCGCCGGGCGCATGAATGCCAAAGCAATGGAACTGGGCTTGACCAACAGCCATTTCATCAATGCCACCGGCTTGCCTCACACCGAGCATTATTCCACCCCGCTTGACCTGGCGCGCCTCGGCATCGCTCTGCAGCGCGACTTTCCTGAATATTATCATTATTACAGCGAGAAAGAGTTCACTTATAACAAGATCAAGCAAGGCAACCGCAATCCGCTGCTCTATCGCAATATGGGCGTTGACGGCATCAAGACCGGTCATACTGAGACGGCAGGATTCGGCCTCACGGCCTCGGCGGTGCGTGATGGTAGGCGCCTCGTGCTGGTGGTCAACGGATTGAAGGACATGCAGGAACGCGCCGACGAGCCGGCGCGGCTTCTGGAATATGGCTTCCACGAATTCAGCGCCTACAAACTTCTGCAAGCCGGGCAAGCGACAACCATGGTGCCCACCTGGCTTGGCGAGTCCAGTAGTGTTGGTATTGCGCCAAAAAACGATGTCATGCTGACACTGCCGGTGAGCGCGCGAAGTGGGCTCAAAGTGGCGTTGGAATTCCAGGAACCCGTATCGGCGCCCATAAACAAAGGACAGATGTTGGGCAAGGCCATAATCAGCGCGCCTGGCATGGAGACCCTCAAGGTGCCGCTGATGGCGCAGCAGATGGTGCCAAAGCTCGGCTTCCTCTCCAGCCTTATGGCAAAATTGCATCTTCTCTTTGGCGGGCAGGGGTCGTGAAACCCGGCCGCTTCATAGTGCTTGAAGGCGGGGAGGGGGCCGGTAAATCCACCCAGTGCCGTCTGTTGGCGGAAAAATTGCAAGCGCATGACGTTAAGGTTCATCTCACACGCGAGGTCGGTGGCGCACCTCTTGCTGAGGAAATCCGCAGCTTCTGGCTGGCTGAGCGAGCCGAATCCTGGGACGCTATGACAGAATTACTGATGATATTCGCGGCACGGCGCGAACATCTGGTCAAGACTATCTGGCCGCAGTTGCAAGCTGGCGCCTGGGTGATCAGTGACCGGTTTGTCGCTTCCTCACTCGCCTATCAGGGCATGGCGATGGGACTAGGCGCGAACAAGGTCGAGGCGTTGTATTTCATGGTGGCAGAAGATTTTAAACCGGATCTGACCTTGTTGCTCGACGTGACGGTGGCGGCAGGACGTGCGCGCATTACGACACGCCAGCTTGACCGCTATGAGCGGCAACCGGAAGAATTTCATGAACGACTACGTCAGGCCTATCTGACGCTTGCCCGCCAGCAGCCCGACTGGGCAGTTGTTGACGCCACGCAGGCGGCAGAGCCGGTGGCGGCAGCGCTGTGGCAACAGGTGCATCCTCTGCTGCATCAGGCCTGAACATGGAAATTCTGGCGCCGCAGCACAATACGCGCCTCTATGGCCAGGATGCGGCCGTCGCCCGGTTTATGCAGGCCGTTCAAGGGCGGCTGCATCACGCCTGGCTGCTCCATGGACCGTCCGGTATCGGCAAGGCCACGTTCGCCTTTCATTGCGCTAATCATCTTCTTTCCGGCGGCGTACAGCCCATCGGCGAACTGCGGCCGGAACACAAGGATTTCAAGATGATTGCTGCTGGCGCGCATCCCGATCTGCTGGTGGTGGCGCCGCCGCTCGATGAAAAAACCGGCCTGATCAAAGATGAAATTCCTGTGGCGGCGATCCGGGAAGCGGTTAGTTTTTTCCGGCTGACTTCTGGGCGGGAAGGTTGGCGGATTGTTATCATCCGCAATGCCGACCAAATGAACCGTAATGCCGCCAACGCGCTGCTGAAAATGCTGGAAGAGCCACCGTGTCGGGCATTGCTCCTGATGACCGCTACCGCACGCGGCCGCCTGCTACCCACCATCCGCTCACGTTGTCGCCCGTTGGCGCTGCAGCCGCTGCCTCCGGAGAAGATGACTCTACTTCTAGAAGGCTATCAAGATGAATTGTCGCCTGCCGAACTGCGCCAACTGCATCGGCTCTCCGCCGGCAGCCCTGGACAGGCGCTGCAGTTGCTGCGACTCGGCGGGTTACAGCTGTATCGCGATTTCCTAAACCTCATGCAGTCGTCGGAGAAGGAGCAGCTGACGGCCCTGCTGCGCTTTGCCGGCGCCGGCGGCAAGCAGGAAGGCGAACGACAGGATTTAATCGCCAGATTTTCCGCCGGCTGGCTACAGCGACTAGCGCATCTGGCCGCGACCGGCGAGGTGCAGGAAATCACGGAGGGCGAAGCGCAATTGCAGCGCCGGCAGGTGGCGCGGCGCCCGGCTGGCCACTGGCTGGATTTGCTGTCGCGGACCGAGGAGCAGTGGCGCCAAGCTCGCGCCGCAAACCTTGATAAGCGGTTGGTTATCATCAATAATCTGCAACAAGTGCTAGCAGCGGCTTGAATTGCCTGCTAATCAGATTTTATGACCAAACCCTTTTTCATCACCACTGCCATTCCCTATAGTAACGGCGCTCCGCATATCGGCCACGCCTATGAAGCCGTGGCCACCGATACGCTGGCACGCTTTAAGCGGTTGGACGGCTATGACGTCCACTTTTTGACCGGCATGGATGATCATGGACAGAAAATCCAGCAGACGGCGGAGAAAGAAGGCATCGCGCCGCAGGCCCTGGTTGACCGCGTAGCTGGACAATTCGCCGCCATGCGCGCGCTGTTCAATATTTCGCATGACGATGTCATCCGCACGACCGAGCAGCGCCATAAGTCCGCTGCACAGGAATTTTGGCGCCGCATGCAGGCCAAGGGCGACATTTATCTCGATAAATATGCCGGCTGGTACTCCGTGCGCGACGAAGCCTATTTCCAGGATGAGGAGCTAACGGTCAATGCCGCCGGTGCCAAGCTTTCCCCTACCGGTGCACCGGTGACCTGGATGGAGGAAGAGAGTTATTTTTTCCGGCTTTCAGCTTATCAGGACAGACTACTGACGTTATACGCCACGCAGCCGGATTTCATCGGCCCCGATGTGCGGCGCAACGAGGTCGTCAGCTTCGTTAAATCTGGCTTGAAAGACCTTTCCGTTTCCCGCACCTCCTTCAGCTGGGGTGTGCCGGTTCCGGACGACCCAAGGCATGTCATGTATGTCTGGGTGGACGCGTTATCCAATTACATTACCGCCCTGGGCTACCCGAACATGGCCGGCAAAATGGCTGACTTTTGGCCCTGCGACACGCATATGATCGGCAAAGACATTATCCGCTTCCATGCCGTCTATTGGCCGGCCTTCCTGATGTCCGCCGATCTGGCGCTGCCACGCAGCGTTTACGCGCATGGTTTTATCTATAATCGCGGCGAGAAAATGTCCAAATCCGTGGGCAATGTTATAGCGCCGGAGGAGTTGGCGGTACGTTACGGTGTGGATGTCATCCGTTACTTCTTGCTGCGCGAGATCGCCTATGGGCAAGACGGCAATATCTCTCACGAGGCCATTGTGCAGCGGATGAACAGTGACCTCGCCAACGGCATCGGCAACCTAGCGCAGCGCAGCCTGTCCATGATTGCCAAAAATTGCGAGGGCCGCGTACCGACGCCGGGTTTGATGACCGAGGCCGACCATGCATTGCGTGCTACTGTGGAAGCCTTATTGCCTCAGGTGCAAGCCGCGATGGACGGCAAGCAGTTCCACCGTGCGCTCGAAATCATCTGGGCGGCTATCAGCGCCGGCGACCGCTATATTGACGAGCAGGCGCCCTGGACTTTGAAGAAAACGGACACGGCGCGGATGGGCAGTGTGCTTTACCAGGTGGCGGAGACAGTGCGGCGCATCAC
>CAYOGS010000178.1:0-4624 GCA_964403435.1 uncultured Rhodospirillales bacterium
GTTGGGTTCTGCCAAGCGGCGCAGCGCCACCAATCGCGTCGTCGGCACCGTGATCCGCAAGCCGCTGATGGCACCGAAAGGAGCTTCGGATATTGGCTGAGTGTCGGTCATAGACATTACACTTGTGGCTGAATGGCGAGGCGCATAAAGCTCGAATTGATGGATTGATCCGGCCGATGCGATCGATGCCAAGTATGATTGGCACTAACCAGGGTCAGCTCAGAAGGTTTTGGCTGAAACAACATCCCTGCGGCTTTGACCTGCGCCATCCATGCAACCTGTGCTGCCATTGGTGTTTCGTGCAGACGCGTTAAATTCCCCAAAGACGGCGCCGTGCGGCCATCGTCACGCAAAGCCTGGCGGTCGCGCAGAAATTCAGTTGGCGCGGTGGAACGCAGCAAATACACCCGCATCAAGCGCGCGGCGTAGCGCGCGCTGATAGCATCATCGCGGTGCCAGCCGGCTGACAACACCTTATTCGGGCCAGGCCGGTCTTGATGGAAGTCCAGCATCACCTTGACAGGCGACGCACCGAAAGTTTCAGCATCAAAACGCAGAATAGACGCCACAATTGGCTTCTGTGCCATAATCTTAGCGTTCAAACGCGCTGTCGCATAAGCGTTGGGCTGGAGCTGATCCAGCCTTTGACCAGCAGCGTCTTTGAAGGAAACAGAACCAGTTTGCCGCCCAGTGATCAACTGCTCGCGTAAAAGGCGTTCAGCAATACCATTGGCCTGAGGGCTACCAAGGCTTACCATCATAGACTTGCCACGTGAAGCAAAATAGCCAAGACTTTCATCGGGAACGAAGCGCTCTTGCGCCTCATTCGTCAGTCGACCGACCACAACTGGCAAGTCAAGATGACGATAATCGGTCATACTTAATTTCTGACACGCCAAAGCAGCCAGTTGCCGCTGCCGTTCCGGCGAGAGCGTGATCTGGAACGCCTCAACGGCGGCAAAAGGTGTTTTTGACTCAAGGGCAGTCAACATGCCTGGAACCTTTTCATTCGCTGGCACCGAGCCTATGCTCGGGTCTTGGCGAAAGCATTTGTTTTTTCGTTAACCGCTTCAGGCTTACTCATGTTGGTTCCCGGCTTTATCCATCTCCGCGTCGCTAGCAGCTACTCCTTGGCCGAAGGCGCCATAAAGATTACGGAAGACAAGCCCAAAGACGGCCAGCTTCTGGCACGTAAAGACTTGATTGGCCTGTGCAAAGAACACGACATGCCAGCAGTCGCAGTCACTGATCGTGGAAATTTGTTCGGGGCACTCGAATTCGCCATGGCCTCCGTCGAAGCCGGCATCCAGCCGATCATCGGCTGCACCTTGGCTTTGCTCCGCGATGGTGCGCCGCAAAAAAATGGCCAGCCCTTAACCGACCCATTACCGTTGCTGGCCATGAACGAGCACGGCTACCAAAATTTGGTTAAGCTGGTCAGCACGGCATTTCTAGCGCCAGAACGGCTGCACCCCTATATCACTTGGAGCGAACTCGCGGACAGCAGCGCGCATCTCATCGCGCTGACCGGCGGCACTGATGGACCACTTGGTACATTGCTGCTGCAAGGCCAAGCTGCAGCAGCGCAGGATTGCCTACAAAAACTACAAAATTGTTTCCCGCAGCGGCTCTATATCGAACTGCAGCGGCATGAAGTCGATTCCATCGGCGTGGTGCAGAACCGGCTGGAGCCGCTGCTGCTAGAACTGGCCGACACACATAATGTACCGCTGGTCGCCACCAACGATGTCTATTTCGGGGAACCTGACATGGTGGAGGCGCATGACGCGCTCCTCTGTATTGCCGACAAAACAGTGCTCGCGGAAACCAAGCGGCGGCGCATGACGCCTGAGCATTATTTCAAGAGCGCACGGCAGATGCGCCAACTCTTCGCCGATGTTCCCGAAGCTTGCGACAATACTTTGGTCATCGCCCAACGCTGCAGTTACTGGCCAGGCAAGGTAGACCCCATCCTGCCGCCCTTTCCGACTCATGGCGGGCGCAGCGAAACCGATGAACTGCGCGTGCAAGCCAAAGAAGGCCTGGCGCTGCGCCTGGCTGCTGCGGGCGCCGTCGACGCCATCGCCTATGCCGAACGTCTGGAATATGAGTTGAACGTTATCATCCAGATGGGTTTCGCCGGTTATTTCCTCATCGTTTCCGATTTCATCAAATGGGCGAAAGCCAACCGGATCCCGGTGGGGCCGGGGCGCGGCTCCGGCGCCGGCTCAGTCGTCGCCTGGGCGCTGGCTATCACCGATCTTGACCCGATGCGTTTCGGCCTGCTGTTCGAACGGTTCTTGAATCCGGAACGCGTCTCGATGCCGGACTTCGATGTGGATTTCTGCCAGGAGCGGCGCGACGACGTCATCGCCTATGTACAAAAGAAATACGGTGCCGACCGTGTGGCGCAAATCATCACCTTCGGCAAGCTACAGGCACGCGCAGTGCTGCGCGATGTCGGTCGTGTAATGGCCATGCCCTATGGGTATGTGGACAAAATCTGCAAGCTGGTGCCCAACAATCCGGCTAATCCAGTGACGTTGCAGCAGGCGATCGACGGCGAGCCGCAATTGCAAGCGCTGCGACGCGAAGACGTGGCGGTCGGCCAGTTGATGGATACAGCGCTGAAGCTGGAAGGCCTCTATCGCAACGCTTCCACCCACGCCGCTGGCGTGGTCATCGGCGACCGTCCGTTGACCGAGATCGTGCCGCTCTACCGTGAACCTGGCGGCAATTTGCCGGCAACGCAGTTCAACATGAAGACGGTAGAATATGCCGGTCTAGTAAAGTTCGATTTTCTCGGCCTTAAGACACTGGATGTATTGCAGGGCGCCGTTGAACTCTTACAGGCACGCGGCATGACCTTGGACATCACGCAATTGCCGTTGGACGACGCCAAGACTTATGCCCTACTGACGCGCGGCGACACCACCGGCGTTTTCCAGCTGGAAAGTTCCGGCATGCGCGACATGCTGCGAAAACTAAAGCCCAACCGGTTCGAGGATATCATCGCGCTGGTGGCGCTCTACCGGCCAGGGCCGATGGAGAACATCCCGAAATATATCCGTGTCAAGCACGGCCAGGAAAAGCCGGACTATTTGCATCCCAAGCTAGAGCCGGTGCTGCAGGAGACGCTGGGCATTCTGATTTATCAGGAACAGGTGATGCAAGCAGCACAGATTCTGGCCGGATATTCGCTAGGCGGCGCCGACCTGTTGCGCCGTGCGATGGGCAAGAAAAAGAAGGATGAGATGGCGGTGCAGCGTGCCAATTTCGTCAAAGGCGCCACGGAACGCGGCGTCGACGCCGACCAGGCCGGTATGATATTCGATCAGATTGATAAATTCGCCGGCTACGGCTTCAATAAATCGCACGCGGCGGCCTATGCCCTCATCGCCTATCAGACGGCCTATCTGAAGGCGAACCATCCAACCGAGTTTTTCGCCGCAACGATGAATTTCGAGCTCGGCGACACCGACAAGCTCAACCTCATCCGACAGGAAATGGGGCGGCATGGCATCCGCCTGCTACCACCGGACATCAACCGATCCGCCGCACTGTTCGCGGTGGAGCCGCGGCCGGACGGCGGTCACGCCATTCGTTATGCCCTGGCCGCGCTGAAGGGCGTGGGCGGCGCGGCCATGCGCCTGCTTGTGACCGAACGCGAAAACAACGGCGCATTCCGCGATCTGTTCGATTTCGCAGAACGAGCTGATGGCAAGGCCTTAAACAAGAAGCAGCTGGAAGGTTTGGTTGCGGCTGGCGCTTTTGATACGCTGCACCACAATCGCGCGCAAATCACGGCAGCACTGGAACTGCTCATCCGCCACGGTGCTAGCCAGAGCAGTGCACGGGAGAGCGGACAGGGCGGCCTGTTCGGTGGCGTCGCATCGGGACAGGCAGCGCGGCCAAACCGCCACGCCGGCCTGGGACGATTTGACCAAACTGCGACACGAGTTCGATGCCGTGGGGTTCTACCTCTCCTCGCACCCGCTGGACAGTTATAAAATCTTGTTGGAGCGACTTGGTGTACTGCCGGTTATGAGCGTGGGCAAGCAACTGCTGGGACGGGACAGCAGCCGCGTCAAGCTGGCCGGCATCGTGCTAAGCAAGCAGGAGCGCATCGCCAAATCCGGCAACCGCTTCGCCTTTGTACAAATCTCCGATGCTACCGGCAGTTTCGAGGTCACGGTATTCAGCGACCTGCTGGCTCTGGCACGCCCACACCTGGAGGTCGGCACGGCCGTACTGCTGGACGCTGACGCGCAAGGCGGCGGTGAAGAACTGCGCTATATCGCGCGCACTATCGAGCCACTGACGGCGGTGGCTGAACGGCTGGGGCAAGGCTTACGGCTGGTGTTGCATAACGATGCGGCACTACCACCACTAGCCACGTTGTTGGCGCAAACTCCAAAAGGCCGCGCCCGCGTACAATTGGTGGTGGAACTGGAAGACGGTGCTGAAGCTGAGATTGACCTGCCAGGCGCCTGGCAAATTTCCGAAATCGTCAAAACCCAACTTCGCGCCCTGCCAGGCGGCGCTGTGGTGCAGGAGTTATGACGTTGCGCACCGAGACCTTGAATCGCCAACCCAAAAAGTGGGTGGAGATATTACCAAAGAG
>CAYOGS010000179.1:0-3144 GCA_964403435.1 uncultured Rhodospirillales bacterium
GGAACGGTTTTAATCATACCAACCATGCATGTCCTGCCCGCGATAAGGCAGGGCATCGTGGTCAATTTGTCAGAGTTTCGATTGTTCTATTTTCAAGATGCAACCCATGTCATGAGTGTACCAATTGGCATTGGCCGTGAAGGCATGGAAACGCCGCTCGGAACAACCAGCATTATTCGGAAACGTGCAAATCCAGTTTGGGTGCCTCCGGCCTCTATTCGCAAAGAACTGCCTAAACTGCCGTCATTTGTCCCAGCGGGGCCCGACAATCCATTAGGACAATATGCATTGAGCCTGGGCATTCCGAGCTTTGCTATCCACGGCACCAACAGGCCGTACAGTATTGGCAAACGATCCAGTCATGGCTGCATTCGTCTTTATCCAGAAGACATTGCAGCACTGTTTAATGCTGTGAATGTCGCTATGCCCGTGACCATTATAGACGCCCCTTTTAAGCTAGGCTGGAAGGGCAGTGAGCTCTTTCTTGAAATCACCCCAACTCAACTGCAATCCGATGCGATTATGAAATATCGGAAACCACCGCTGGTCAAAATCCCCGAGCTTGGCGATGCCATTCGTCTCATGGGAGAAGGCGTTGCAATCGACTGGAAGGTGGTGGATCAAGCTATGATTTTACGTAGCGGCCTGCCTGTTATGATCGGCAAGAAGTCGATCTATCAGAATCTGCAGTCACTCGTAAGATAACCGAAGAGACGATAGCGGAAAAAACTATGACTAATAATCCCTATGAAATATTAGGCGTTAGCAAAGATGCGAGTGAGGCCGACATTAAAATCGCTTACCGCAAACTGGCTAAAAAACATCACCCTGATCTGAACCCAGGCAATAAAACTGCTGGTGAAACCTTTAAAAATATTAGCAAGGCCAATGCGCTACTTTTTGATAAGGATAAGCGAGCTGAATTTGATCGCGGCGAAATTGATATCGAGGGACGCCCCCAGTATCAGCAACAAAAACCGCCACAACAGCAGCGCACCTATCGTGATTTTGCCGAAGGCGCACAAGGAAGCCGCTATCATTTTACTGTCGGAGACTTTGATTTGTCCGACTTTGACGATATTTTTGGTGGCATGGGCGCGAGAGGCGGTGGCGGGGCGGCGTTTGGCCGTCCCCCGTCTGCCGATGCACATTACATTATTGCGGTGGACTTTCTTGAAGCCGCGCTGGGTGCGAAGAAGCGCGTAACCATGCCGGACAGCAAAGCACTCGAAATCACTATTCCTCCAGGTATAGATGAAGGTCAGAAGTTACGCCTAAAAGGCCAGGGAAGCGACGCGTCGAGCGATGCATATGTGGAAATCCGTATCCGTGCACATCCTTTTTTTACGCGCCAAGGTAGGGATATTACCGTCGAACTACCCATTAGCCTGCAAGAAAGCGTATTAGGAGCAGTAATCAAGGTGCCAACCATAAACGGGTTCGTGGATATGACGATACCTCAGGGCTCAAATTCAGGCGCTGTGCTCCGACTTAAAGGGCAAGGTCTTGAAATGGGCGACCAGTATGTAAAACTACAGCTTATCATGCCCAAATTAATCGACGCCGAGCTGGCCGAAGCCATTAAGCAGTGGTCTGAAACGCACGCTTATAATCCACGCATAGCTATGGAGTCCGTCCATAAAACCGCTTGAAGAAGTATTATCGATTCTTGGATCGCGTACAGATCGCGCGATGCTAGAAGACTATATTGCCCGTCAATGGTTGCGCCCCATCGCTCAACCTACAGGCTGGTATTTTGAAGAGATCGATATTGCGCGACTACAACTGCTTTGTCATCTGACGCAAGATATTAACGTCAACGACGACGGGATGGATGTAGTGCTGGCACTACTCGATCAGCTCTACACCGCACGCGTCCAGATGAAAAAGCTTCACTTTGCGATTGCGCGACAACCAAAACAAGTACAAGTCGACATTAAGGCCATCATCACTCAATAGCTCACGTGCTATGACCTGCTCCCGGTGCAGTGGACTGTGTTTGAAGCTAGGTGCACATTCCTTTCTTAGTCAACAGGACTGAATTAACTAAGCGTTGCGTGACGCCTTACCAGATTGTAGAAGCGTTCGACTTAGTCAATGAAGACGGCCATTGTGAATGAAGCCCTATTCTACAAACTTGCCAAGCTACTGGCAGCCTAGTCGCCTATGAGGTTCAATATAATTGTTGTGTCTTCCCCATCGCTCCTGACGGGCCTTATCAGCTGCGGCTACTGAAGGTCTGACATTGTGGTCGTGACCGGCAAGAGAGGGCGTTACCGCTGACCTTGCTCGCAGTGGTGTCGTCATGATGAAGAAGAGTCTTTGGGTTAAAATTGTCATGTTGATGCCCTACAGCAGCGGGTCTATACGGCCGAACATCTGCAAGACATCATATCCCGTCTTCGGAAGCTGGCCGCCAAGGGCAATATGGCGGAGAGGCTATTGCGGAGAGATTATGGCTGAGATAGCTTCTAAAATTTAGAAGCAAGTTTCGCAACGAAGAATACGCTTACTGCTTCCAACAATGTGTATTAATAAAATACCCTTGCTGGGTTGTATTGCAGAACACTTGTGGTTGGGCTCGTGATTGCTGTTGGCTGCCTAGGATTGCCAATCCATTCAGCATTAGAGCATCTGATTGAGCCTGACTTGCAGCATTACTCGCTTTTATTAAGTCTGCCTTTGCCCTGCAATTTTCCAACAGCCCCTTTTGTTCTAGCCTTGTGAATGCAACTTCACGTGTCTTGCTGTTATTAGTCAGCAACATTTTAGAGCATAGTTCATAATCAGACAGAGTAGCGGCTTCATCAGGCGTGAGGGCGCAGCCACATAGGGAAAGAAGAATAAACAGTGAAAGAAAATGTGTTTTCATGTGAATACTTCCTTGACTGGATATTCCTCTTGACGAAAGCTGTAACGCTAACTTGCAAATGCCATACTAGAGTGGCTTTAATCCTCTGTCATTCTGGAAGATACCGTTATGGCATTCCTCACACTCACCCACTTGCGTGCGTATTCATTCCTGATTAATGCCAGCCTGACGCCTACATGACGACAAACTGATTGTGGACAAGCTAGGTGTTTGTCGACTTCATCAAGCTGCACGGCGCGGTGAGTAACCTAAATCAGAAGTTGGATGGGGCT
>CAYOGS010000179.1:3154-4624 GCA_964403435.1 uncultured Rhodospirillales bacterium
AGCCAGATAAGCAGGCAGCGTAGACAGGTGACTTCAATGATGACGCCATCCTCCAAGTTACCCAGAGATATGGATACCATCCAGATCATCAATAATCCTCCGCCGATGGAATCCTGTGTTGTGCAATCTTTTTGCCCGCATAGCCTACGGGCGGGGCCATGCGCCCACAATTAATAACAACCTGCCGAATTTCCTGTTCAGGCAATCAATCACCTTGGTGATGTGTTCGCGTTTCTAGCGTTGCTTCTCATCGTTCAGGAACAAATCCAATTGCCGTTCATTCGCTGGCTTCAAATCGAGCGGGGCGAGGTCCACGCGGATAATATCGGCCATTGGAGTTAGACGCGGGTTGGTTTTGTCCCATAAAACGCCGAGGACCGCCAGACAGTAAAAAATCGTCTCGAACCGTAGGCAATTCACTCTGGACGAACCAACCGCCTTGGCGCTTGACGAGCCAGAGCCAAAGCCTGTTGGGATAAATAGCTATCGCGCCGCATACTCTGCGCCGCTGTTGATAAGAGTAGCCTGGAGCAGACGAGGGTGTGGCCTGTGTCGCGCCATCCGGGCGGCAAGACACGGGCATGACCGTAAAATCCCCCACGCCGTTGACACGTCCTGAACGTCATAACCATGCAGCGCATTTTGCGCGAGCTTCTCCCCCGTGTCATTACTACGCAGGGCGTGAAGCTGTTTTGGCTTGACGTTATACAGGTCACGGATGGTGGAAATGCCAACTAGATCTGAACGTTGTTTCATGCGGGAGCCGATGCCGGGAATATTTTCCAGCGGCAACGCAAACAAGGGTTCGTACATGTCATGCGGATGCCAGATGGTGACGCCGTTGAGCTTGTCCCCCTTTTAGGCGAACTTGGCAAGCAACCTGTTGGCGGGCAAAGCCAATCGAGCAGATGATCTTTTCCCTTATGTTGCTGAGTATGCGCCCCTTGATGCGGCTGGAGGTCCCCTCGGGATTGGCGATGTTCGCCATATCGAGCTTCGCCGATTATACGTCAAACGACTTAGCTATCTCAATCGGAATTTCGCAGCTAATTTCATACAATAGGGCATTGTTGGCGCGGCGGAACAAGTCCGGCATTTGAGCATGACCGAGGCAACAATGTATCCGTCAATATCTTGATAAAACTTTTCAATCGTCTCATCCCTCCGCATGGCTCGTCACCTCAATACGAGCGCATATGAAGCAATAATGAGAATAAAAGAGTCAAGCTTGTTTCCCTTCGTGGCTCTTTATCCAGGCATTGCTTGTGGTGTGGTTTGTGGGGAAGGATGTTTATGAATGTAAATATCTAATCATTATCAATATTATGCTTCGGCTAAATGGCGGGGAAGAGGTAACCGGCGCGATAATTACTATTGAGCTAACGTGTTGATAGGCATTGATAATATTAACCCCATATTGAACCATTTGTTCAGAACTAGGTCAAAATAATCATCTGAAGCTGATGCCCC
>CAYOGS010000180.1:0-4584 GCA_964403435.1 uncultured Rhodospirillales bacterium
AAGCACCCTGACGCAAATGCGATCTTGTCTGCCGCACAGCAAGCGGCAAAAGGCCTGCATGTCACTATTGTAGTCGCAACGGACGACGATCGAATTGCCAGCTGCGCTGAAAGCTACGGCGTGACAGTAATGCGAACCTCGGTAAATTGTGCGACTGGCACGGACAGGGTCTGCGCCGCCATGAGGCTAATGGCCTCGCCACCGAACTATGTTCTCAATTTGCAAGGCGATGCTCCATTGACGCCACCGGATTTTGTCCGTGCCGTTCTGGATCGTCTGCTGCGGGGTGGTTGTGATGTGGCAACACCGGTTACACAGTTAAGCTGGTCGGAATTGGATGCATTGCGGAAAGCCAAGCTAAGCACGCCCCACAGCGGCACGACGGCAGTTTTTGATCAGAAGAGCGGCAAGGCTCACTGGTTTAGCAAGGCCATTCTCCCTGTGTTACGCCAGGAGGCCGCGCTAAGAGAACGATCCGATATGTCTCCAGTTTGGAGGCATATCGGTTTATACGGCTACAGCCGGGAGATGCTAGAGAGGTTCGTATCATGGCCGGAGGGCACCTACGAGAGACTTGAAGGGCTCGAGCAGTTGCGCATTCTAGAACATGGCTATAGCATGGTTTGCGTGCCCGTCAGTTACGGTGGCCGGATCGGAATGTCAGGCGTTGACAGTCCTGAGGATATCGTGCGTGCCGAGGGTCTGATCGCAGAGCATGGGGATATATATATATGAACCGATTGATCATTGCACGCCATGGCAACACTTTTTCGCCTGGTGACGTCGTTCGCCGCATCGGTGCTGGTACTGACACACAACTGGTAGAAGTCGGCGTCGGACAAGCCAGAAAACTAGGTCAATACTTTAAAGGAAAAGGCTGGTTACCCGATGCGGTATTTGCTTCCCAATTATTACGAACACAACAAACGGCCAAATATATCTTGGCAGAATTAGGCATCAATAAACATGCGATAGCCTTATCACGCTTTAATGAGATTGATTATGGTGACGATGAAAATCAGCCAGAAGAAGCAGTCGTTGCGCGACTTGGTAACAAAGCACTACAGGATTGGGATGAACACGGCATCGTGCCAGACGGATGGTATGCCGATCCGAAGGCTATTGCCGATTGGTGGAAAGAGTTTGCCACGGCAGCAGTTAAGCAGAAAACGTCAACTATTCTAGTGGTGACTAGCGCGGGTATTGCGCGTTTTGCTCTAAGTTTGTGTAAAGAAAAGCCCGAAAGAACTAAATTGCCAACTGGCAGCTTTGGTGTGCTTATTAACGAAAACAGAGTCTGGCGTTGCCAAGAGTGGGCAACAACGCCGCCTTAAACTGACATATTAGACGCAGACTTGACCTATTGGCTTCATTTGTTTTCCTGCTTTACCAAGCTGTTGCGCATAAGAGCAAGCAGTGGCTCCAAACGGTTTTCATTACGTTGCAGGACGGACCCATATTCCTGTCTCTGAGTCACACTCATACTGATACCTTCAACAATCACATCAATAATCGCTTGACGCCCGTTGAAGTTGCGCACACGCCAATCCACTACAATTGGGGATGTGCTATCCGGGCGCATAATGTGGCTGGTGACCATCGTGTCGCGTTCACCTTCCTGACGTTCGCTTTGCACGTGGAATTTTTCACCGCTATAGAAAGAAAATCGGTCTGAATAAATACGGACCACAAGTTTTTCGAAAAGTTTGAGGTATTCAGCCTTTTCTGGGTCGGTCGCGCCAAACCAGGCGTTGCGACCGATAACGAAGCGAGCGATTGTTGGAAGATCAAAGGAACGTCTCAACATGTCTTGAAACGCAGTGTCTTTTTCCTCAGGCGTACGCTTATTATCTGACAGGATATCTAGCGCTTGATCACCCAAATTTTGTATAAAAATATTGGCTGCGCTCTTTCCGACATCCCTATCTCCCGCAGAGATTGAACGTAGTTCCGTAGTCACCGCGTACACGTTCGCCGGTGATAGGGCCAAGCAAAAAAAGGCAAACGCAACAATTTGGAGCAGCCAACAATAACGGCTCACCATAGTTTGAACTCCGTGCACGGAAACTTCTTGAAGATACCATAAAAACTTACGCGACACTTTATTAAAGTCAAGCGGTACATGCCATAAGCTCTCAATGTTATTAGCGCAAAAAATATTTCCCATATGTTGAGAGACGTGCGGCCTAAATGGCACATTCAAGTCTGTGTGATAATTCAGTCAGGTTTTTCTCTTTTCTTTTGCCGGTACGGCCCCAATGTTGCCACACGCCGCAACTATGTTAGTCGTGTGGCTAAGTTGTACTGTGTTCATTTTTGGAGGATTTGAGTGATGAAGACCTTGATCTCTGCTGCCGCGATGGCGGCTCTCTTGGCATTTGCCATGCCTGTATCTGCGAACGAGCTGATGGACAGCTCCGCTTCGGAGATGGCGAAACCGGTCATGGAAAAGGCGGTTGAATCAGCCAAGGAATCTGCCGTTGATACGGTAAAAGACACTACGAAAGAAGCAGTCACTGATGCCGTGGCGCCAAAAACCGAATCTACTCCCGAAGCCACCGTCAATAAGCAGGCGGATGATAGCAAAAAAGCTAAACGTAAGCATAAGAAGCGCAAGCATCACAAAAAGCACAGTGATGTAGAATCGCCAGTACCAACGTCTACTCCGGCTGCACAGTAAATATTGTCCCTCGAGCCGGCAGACAGCTTGGCTGCCGGCTCAACTGGGACTGCAGCCATAATTTCAAATATAACTGCTAAACAGCTAAGTTTGTATTTTAGCGCTTTTGCTCGGCATGGTTACTCTGCCAGGGCACTGTATTTGTTGTTTGATAGTCGTTTGCCGCCGAGAAGCTCCTCGAGCACCTTTTCTATTCCATGATTCTCACAGAAATGCGCAATTTCACAGGATAAATTGATCAGTCTCGTGTCATCGAGTGATTCGACAAACACGCGAATCTACTCGCCTGCAATGACCAGAAAAGAACACATTACGGTCATACTGAAGTCTCGGTATTTTGTAGAATTGTTCTGCGACCACAAGCTGCTATAAATCAAGCATAATTACCGCCTTTCGGAGCCACCAAAATGTTCTGCCGCACATTGCTTGCCGCTGCTATTGCGATGATTGTGCTTATGGGGGGGGAGGGGCCGGCGTCGGCGGATACGCTACCACCAGCTGCGACTTCTAGTCAGGTGACCGGTCCGGTAACAGGAGAATTGTCGGATAAGCTCACCCTAGCGCTTGACCCGTTTCAGACCATTGCCGGCTTGCAGGGAAGGGCTCCATTACGGTTGCGATTTTGTGCCATCAAGACCTCTTACCGCACCGTGACACTCAACGGCACCAGCCAACGCGAGGCGCGAACGGACTGCGTCACGCCCGATCGCAAGTTAAATTTGCGCGGGAGGAGATTGGCCGAAGGCATACAACTTACCCCCGATATAGCCGGGATCTGGCGCTGGCAGAGCGACTACGATCTCAACTTCACACCGCGTCAGGATTGGCCGAGTGGCGTCAGTTATCAAGGCAATATTACCGGCGCGATTTTTCCCTCAAAAGTTGAATTGACGAGTCACAGCTTCACGGCCAGCACCGCGCCGTTGACCGCGCAAATTAGCGGCATGAATTTTTTCCAAGACCCTAGCGACATCTCGCAAAAAGGCGTGAGCGCGCGTTTGGAATTCAGCGCACCGGTCAAGCTTGACGATGTGCGCTCCAAGTTGACCGCCACGCTGGAGGAACTTTCCGAAGCGCCAAAGCTGAGCGAGAAAAAGGTCATAGCCGCCGCTGAGAATCTGCCCATAGAGACAAAAATGGATGAAACGGGACGAACCGTCACCGTGATCATTCCGCTGAAAACCCTGCCGGACAAAGTGCGCTTCATCCGACTTGACCTCGCACCGGGTGTGTTGCCGAAATTCGGCGGCACGGCGCTCGCCACGAACAACAGTAGCCGTCTTTCCGAACGCGTGGAAATCGCCAGCCGCTTCAGCTTCGCCAAGGTACAAGATATAACATTAAGCATCGTGCAGAATGACAAATATGTGCCTGAGCAAGTGGCCATTATCACCACAAATGTTCCGGTGACACTAGCCGAATTGTCCAAGCATATGCACTTCCGCCAACTACCGAAGGACAAACCGCCGGTAACAGAAGGTGCTTCGCCGAAGAAGGATTACGCCTGGACGAGCGCCGTTGAGGTAGACGAAAAACTTTACGACACGTTGTCGGAGCTGAAATTCACGCCCATGCCTTCAGCTGACGACTACTCTACCATGCACAGCGTGAAGCTGGAGACGGAAGCGGGACGCTGGCTGCACATCCGTGTCACACCTGAGATGGCCGGCAAGGGCGAATTCGTTTTTGCCAACCGCCATGAGCAGACATTACAGGTACCGGTCTATAATCGCGAAGTGCGCGTGTTGAGCGACGGTGCGCTGCTAGCGCTAGGAGGAGAGAAGAAAATTGCCGTTTATGGTCTTGGTGTGAAGGAGTTGCGCTATGATGTACATCGCATCACGACGTCGAATATCGCGCATTTCATCAGCCAATCAGGCGGCGATTTCGCCAACCCAAGTTTC
>CAYOGS010000181.1:0-800 GCA_964403435.1 uncultured Rhodospirillales bacterium
CCATCAAGGCGCAGACGGTGCGGTTGAACTATAAGGCGCGCAACGGCGAGACCTATCAGTTAAACCTCATGGACACACCAGGCCATGTAGATTTTGCTTATGAAGTCAGCCGGTCGCTTGCCGCTTGCGAAGGTTCGCTACTCGTGGTGGACGCTTCACAAGGCGTGGAGGCGCAAACACTGGCGAATGTCTATCAGGCCATCGAGAACAACCACGAGATCGTGCCAATTCTCAACAAAATTGACCTGCCGGCAGCGGAACCGGAGCGTGTGCGCCGGCAGATTGAGGATGTCATCGGTATAGATGCGTCTGAGGCCGTGCAGGCGTCTGCCAAGACTGGCATCGGCATTGACGATGTGCTGGAAGCGATCGTACATCGCTTGCCGCATCCCAAGGGCGACCGCGAAGCGCCGTTAAAGGCGCTGCTGGTGGATAGCTGGTATGACGCGTATCTCGGCGTCGTCGTGCTGGTGCGGGTGGTGGACGGGATCATCCGCAAGGGCATGAAGGTGCGCTTCATGCAGACGGCGGCAACGCGCGACATTGACCGCGTCGGTATCTTTACACCGAAGAAAATCGAAATGGACGAGCTGGGGCCGGGCGAGATGGGCTTTGTCACCGCCGGCATCAAACAGATCGCCGATACCAAGGTTGGTGATACACTGACGGAAGAAAAGCGGCTGGCAGCGCAACCTCTGGCGGGCTTCAAGCCCTCCGTACCGGTGGTTTTCTGCGGTCTGTTTCCCACCGACGCAGCAGAGATCGAACACCTGCGTGAATCCCTTGGCAAGCTGGCGCTG
>CAYOGS010000181.1:810-4565 GCA_964403435.1 uncultured Rhodospirillales bacterium
CAGCTTCAAGTTCGAGGCGGAAAGCTCTGCCGCCTTGGGCTTCGGTTTCCGCTGCGGCTTTTTAGGGCTGCTGCATCTGGAAATTATCCAGGAGCGGCTGGAGAGAGAATTCAATCTCGACCTCATCACCACCGCGCCATCGGTCATCTACCGTGTTCATCTAACGAACGGAGAGGTGAAGGAAATCCATAATCCCGTCGACATGCCTGACGTCGTGCGGATTGACCGTATCCAGGAGCCGTGGATCAAAGCCACTATCCTAACGCCGGATGAGTATCTTGGCAGCATTCTGCAACTGTGCAATGACCGGCGCGGCGAACAGGTGGAGCTGACCTATGTTGGCAATCGCGCCATGCTTGTTTATAAGCTGCCGCTCAACGAAGTGGTGTTCGATTTTTATGACCGTCTGAAATCTGTTAGCCGCGGTTATGCCAGCTTTGACTATGCGGTGGAAGAATACCGCGATGGCGATTTGGTCAACATGTCCATTCTCGTGAATGCCGACCCTGTGGATGCCTTGGGCATGATCGTGCATCGAGCGGCCGCAGAAAAGCGCGGCCGGGCACTGTGTGAAAAGCTAAAAGAGCTCATTCCGCAACAATTATTCAAAATTGCGGTGCAGGCCGCAATTGGTGGTAAAATCGTAGCGCGTGAGACAATTTCCGCCCTACGTAAGGACGTGACTGCCAAATGCTATGGTGGCGATATCAGCCGCAAGCGCAAGTTGTTGGATAAACAAAAAGAAGGCAAAAAACGCATGCGCCAGTTCGGGGAAGTAGAAATCCCTCAATCCGCCTTTATCGCCGCACTCAAGATGGATGACCGGAATTAGCCGAATTTAAGTCTATTTTTTCCTTGTAATCTCATGCAAGTAATTTCCTGCTTGCCGGCAGTTGGTAGGCGCGGCACTATCTCGGCGGTGTTACGAATAATGAGGAAAACCATGTTGCAGCAGATGCGTGAAGCCGGAAAATTCATCACGGAATTCCCTGGTGCTTTGGCGCAAGGGTTGCGGCAGGAGTGGCGCGAAGCCGGCAGATCAGGTCAGATCGCGATGATAGCTGGTGGTGCGGCGGTCGCTCTAGCCATGGCGGCGGTCTACACCTTCTCCGAACCAAAATGCCCAACGCATCCGCTCGTCGGCGTGGGCAACCCGGAATTTCGCTGCGCCACGCAGAACTACAGTGCGCAGCCGCCGCAACCGAAGTAACATTCACCCCATGGATACACTTGCCAGTCGTCACGTCCTGTGACACCTAAAGGCATGACCCAATTTCGTATCGGCTTCGATATCGGCGGCAGTAAGGTCACAGGCATCGCCCTGGCCCCTGATGGCAGCTGTGCGGCCAAGGAGCGCTGGCCGGTGCCCGCTGATTATGCCGGGTTGCTGGATTTATTTGCAGCTGCCGTGAGTCAACTCACGCCGTCTAATGGCATAGCGGTTGGTGTCGGCCTCGGCGTTGCCGGCGTGGTGGATCACGCACAAGGCATGATGGCGGTGTGCAAGCTGCCTTGGTTGCTGCAAAAACCTTTGGTGTCGGATGTGGAGGTACGGCTCAAACTGCCAGTAAGAATTGCTAATGACGCGGATTGTTTTGCCGTTTCAGAAGCTGCCGATGGCGCCGGCGCGGCTTACCATCATGTCTTCGGCGTTATCTTGGGCACGGGAGCTGGCGGTGGACAAGTGGTGGGGAGAAAACTCACCACCGGTGCCAATGGCACGAACGGCGAATGGGGGCATCTGCCTTTGCCGCACTATACGCCGGACGACGCGCCCCCCTATCGCTGCCATTGCGGTCAGATGAATTGCATGGAGAACATATTGTCCGGCGGTGGTTTGGTGCGGCTGCATGAAAGGCTGCATGGCCAAACCGTCACGGCACCAGAGATTGCTGCCGCAGCCACGCGGGGTGACAGCACGGCATTAGCGACCCTCGATCGATATTATGATTTGCTGGCGCGCGGTCTGACCACCATCTTGCTATGTGTTGACCCAGAGGTCATCGTCATCGGCGGTGGATTGAAACATCTGCCCGGCCTGTACACGTCTGTGGTGGAACGAATCCCCCGATTTTGCTTTATCAAGGTGTTGAAGACGGCAATACTTCCCGCGTACCACGATGATGACAGCGGCGTGCGAGGGGCGGCATGGCTGATATGAAACCGTTACTGGTTTTGATGCCTGGTTTGGACGGCACAGGCGATTTGTTTGACGAATTCGCAGCCGAGCTGGACGGTTTCTGTGACATTCTGGTACTACGCTTCCCCAAAGATCAGGCGCTGGATTATGGCGCGCTTCAACCTTTGGTGTTGAGGCAATTACCACTCAATCGGCCGCTGGTGCTGCTTGGCGAATCATTTTCTGGCCCTCTAGCCTTGCGTTTAGCTGTGCTACCGGAGTTAGATTGCCGCGGTGTGATTCTTGCCGCCAGTTTTGCACGCTATCCGTTGTGGTGGCTGGCGCCGGTTCGGCACTGGGTTAGGCACCTTAAACCGTTGTTCGGTGTACTACAGACCCGAATGTTTAGTCAGTTCACCGAGCTAATGCTTAAACCCGGCATAAGCGAAAAGGCACTGAAAGTATCAAGGGAATTCGACCGCGAAGTCATACTCTCCCGGATTAGCACGCTGCTAGCAGAAGACGCGACACCGCAATTGCTGGCTCTCAAAGTGCCGGTGCTTTATCTTCGTGCCTTGCTGGATCTCATCGTGCCTTATGAGGCCTGGCGTTATGTCAATAAACACCGGCCGGACATGATCACCATTGATTTCGCGGCGCACCACCTTGTGTTGCAGGCCAAGCCAAAAGAAGCCGCCGTAGCGGTGCGCGGGTTTATTGCAGGTCTAAAATAGCTGTCCCTGCCTGGCTTCCAACACCGCGCGCACCAGCGGCACGGTGACAGCGTGGCGTCGCACCAGCGCTGCCTCGTCCAAAGCCTGAACTATGGCGGCTGCCGCGGCGGCGCTGCGCTCGATACGCGGCAGCAGATAATCCACCACATCCTGCCCCACGCGCAGCTGCCGGTCGTTGAATTGCTTGACCAGCAGGGCGGCCAGCAACGCGTCATCCGGCGGTTCCAGTGTCAGCAGCGGGTAGGAACGTAGTCGAGAACGTAAATCCGGTAGTTGGATGACGGCAGCTGAGGGCGGCGTTGCTACGGTCAACAACATGGCGCCGTTCAGCATGGCGTGATTGCAGAGATGAAACAACGCTTGCTCACTGGTTTCATGACCATAAACGAAGTCTGCATTCTCAACGACAATAAGCTTGTGCTGCAACAACACTGCCAAATTGGCCGCGGCAGCGCTGGAATCAATCATCACGGCCTGGGTTTTTTGCGCCCAGATTTGCGCCAAGTGGGTTTTGCCAGCGCCGATAGCACCTTGCAACAGCAACACGCGCGACGGCCAAAGCGGCCATTTATCCAGCTGTGCAACGGCCAACCGATTGCTCTCCGTTACGATGAAGTCTTCAACGCCCATCGCAGGGCGGAGCGGCAGGCTGAAAGTTAACTGCGTCATTTATGTCGGGCGTTCATCTTGTCGGTAATATGCACTAGCCTGATATTGGTGCATGGCAAAACGCAACAAAACACCAATAACTGCCGTGACCGGAACGGCGATGAGCATGCCCAGAAATCCCATGAGGCTCGCACCGGCAAACAGGCCGAACATGATCCAGACCGGATGCAGACCGACACGATCGCCTACCAGCTTGGGCGTCAGTACATAGCCTTCCATGATCTGGCCGACGC
>CAYOGS010000182.1:0-4562 GCA_964403435.1 uncultured Rhodospirillales bacterium
TAGGCTTACCAGCAGCGCTTGACTAGACGCTCATGCGCGTGACTTCCTGATACGCAGCAATCATCTTTTCCCGCAGAGTCACCAGCATTTGCAGTGAGGTTTCGGCATGGGCAACCGCCGTGGCAATATCCACTGGGCTGACCTTACCCTGCGCAGCCTGCTGGCTAATACTCTCGGCCTGATGCAGATTGCCAATTGATTCGCCGGTCAATTTGCCCAGCATGGTGGCGAAATTTTCCGACTCGCCACCGCCTGCGTTGACGACCATACCGCCCGATTTTGGCAAATCCGTAGCTTTGCGATAGGCGGAAACAGCATCAAGGATATTGGCTACCATCTGTATCCTCCTATTTCATCAAATCCATCGTGCGCATCATCATCGTGCGCGACGCTTCAATGACGCCCAGATTGGCTTCGTAACTGCGTTGCGCCGCCCGCATATCCATCATTTCAATCAGCGAATTTATGTTCGGTGTCTGAACATAGCCCAGCTTGTCGGCGGCCGGATTGCCCGGCTCGAACTTCTTGCCGAACGGAGTCTTATCCTTAACGACGCTCTTGACTTTGACCTTATGCGCACCGTCAGCTTGATCAAGCACACTGGTGAATGTCACAACCTGGCGCTGATAGGGCTTCTGTAATGCGGAACTCGGCGTGGTGTTAGCGTTGGCCAGATTTTCGGCAATCACTTTCATCCGGCGCGTCTGTGCCGTCAGCCCAGAAGCCGACACGTCAATTATGCTATTGAACTCGTTGCTCATGTCCTGCTCTTAATATCGTTTAACGTCCCAGTGCCACTTTCATCAGCATATGCCATTTGCGCATCAAGGCTGCCATTTGCTGATAATCCATACCGGTTTCGGAAACCTTCAGCATTTCGCTTTCCAGATTCACGGCGTTGCCGGAAGGTAATGTTTCAAACACCGGGCTGTTTATGATCTTGACGCCCGGCTTTGCGCCATGCCCAGCCATAATATGGTTCGGCTGTGTAACAGTCGGGGTCACCATCGCCTGCTGCAGGCTTTGCTTGAAATCGAACGGCGCGACGTCCTTAGGTTTATAGTTGGCGGTATCCGCGTTAGCGACATTTTGCGCCAGCACACGTTGGCGCTCCGACAGCCACTTCATGCGACCGGTGATCGCACCAATCAGATCGGTTTGTCCTTCGTCCATCCACATCCTCATAGGCCACACACCTAGTCAGTGGCCGACTCCGTGGATTGTCCCTCTTGCGGCTTTAAGGAAAAGTAAAGACTGCTCAAATTTGATCTATCGTCGAAATGTTATAAGAATCAATTAACTGCCGAAGGTGAAAGCGAAGGCCTGCAACCCCGGACTCTCGGCAGTGATTTCCAAGATACCATTGCCAGCTTCACCCTGATTGACCAGTTCATAGAGCGTGGGACTGGTCACAGTCACTTTGTCGTCCTTAACGTCTTTTCCTAACAATTTGCCCAAGGGTTTTCCATTGAGCGTCAGGCTGGCTTGCACGGGCTTATTATTTGCGCTGCCGAGCACCAGAAAGACCCGGCCTGAGAAGAAATTGAGCCGAAGCTTAGCGTTGGCCGCCTGGGCGGTGATATTTTCCCGACCAATTTCCCAGCTGCCGGCAAGCGCCCAATGGTTCAGCAGCAGGAAATCGGGATAGGTATAGTCGATGGCACGATCAGGCTGAGCATTCTCTTTGCTGCTGAAATTTTCCGCACGGCCGTAGCCAAGATAAGTTTCAGGAGTTTGTAGCCGGCCGGCCTCCCCGGTTTCTGCTGGACTGGCTTCCGCACGTTTGGCGTCGTTCAGCCCCAGCAATACGCGGATGTTATGCTCCGTGACGTCATAACCGCCCTCACCGAAATGCGTATAGACGATTCTGCCTTCCTGATTGATAAGATAGTGTGCTGGCCAATAGCGGTTGGCAAAAGCACTCCAAGTCCCCAGCCGATTATCCTGCGCTACGGGATACGCAATACCGTGGGCCTTGATGGCGTTGGCGACGTTCTCCATCTTCTTCTCGAACTCGAATTCCGGCGCATGGACACCCACGACCACCAAACCATGGTCGCGGTAAGCGCGATCCCAGGCCGTCACATAAGGCAAAGTGCGAATGCAATTGATGCAAGAATATGTCCAAAAATCAATCAACACGACCTTACCACGCAGTCCGGCCATGGTCAGCGGCTGGCTATTGAGCCAAGCATCAATTCCGGCGAATTCCGGCGCCTGCACCGGCGCCGGGAGTGGGTTCTTGAGGCCATCGCTGGCCAGCATATTGCCTTCCAACGTGTTAATAGGCGGGGTATCGGCGTTTGCCAGCAGTTGGTTGGCCACCCCGGTATAAAGGAGAATACTGGCTGCTACCAAGACGAGGCCAAGAAATTGCCGAAAGCGCATAGCATGGCGCACGAGAAAACCGAATTTTTGCATTGCGCTTCTCCCCAAAAAAGCAATAGCCATCATTGGCGTGGCAGCACCAGCCGCGAACATCAGCACGATAAGCGCCCCCTGCCAGTCGGTCTTAGCGGTGATGATCTGCACCGTGGCCACAGCCAGTACCGGCCCGGCGCAGGGCGTCCAAACCAGGCCGATGAGACATCCGACCACGAAACCGCCGTGTAGCCCCTCGCCGGGGCTAATTTTGCTGGCCAAACTGTCACCCCAATTGGCCAGGCCTTTGAGGTGCTGGCTCAAAGCGGCATCCAGCGCAGGAATCAGCATCACCATCCCCAGGCCACCAAGCAGCAGCATGGCAGCCTGTTGCAGCACCTGCTGATCGATCATCAGCAGGCTTACCAGTTGCCGCGCCAGCAACGTAAACAGCGCGAAGCTGGTGACAAAGCCCAGAATGATCCCCACCGGCCGACGCTTGCCGCCGGTCAGGGAGGCCGCTAAGACAATCGGCAGCACTGGCAAAATGCAAGGCGAGACGATGAGCGCCAAACCCTCCAGGAAAGCCAAGCCTATTTCTTGCATGATGGGTGCCTGCCACTGATTTTCATGCTAGTCTATTCGCTACGCTAAGACGCCTGGTTACAGTTTACAAAAGATTAAACTATCTTTGCTGGACTAGCTGCCATGGTGTCCTCGCCCCTGCCGCCTGAGTCGAAACCCGCAATCGCCGTTGCCCTCGCCCATGACGGCCAGGCCGGGAGCCTGCCGAAAATCGTAGCCTCCGGCCGGGGTGTGCTGGCCGAACAAATCCTACAACTGGCTTTTGAACATGGTGTCAAAGTACGCGCGGATGCCGACTTAGTAGAAATCCTCGGCGCGCTCGATATTGATAGTGATATTCCGAGCGGCGCCGTGATTGCCGTGGCCGAAATTCTTGCCAGAGTCTATGCCGCCAACCAGGCTGCCGACAAGCAGCCACCCTTCCCCGCCTGAGAGGACGCCGCGCATGACCGAGACGTCCAACCTCACTTCACTCCAGCTGGAAATGCAGGAACTTGCGCATGTTTTCGTGGGCTTCCGCCGCCTCCTGCGGGAGGGCACCGCGATTGACCTGACGGGTTTGGACGAACGAATTAAGGAATTTTGTCAGCGCGTCGAAACAGCGGAAACCGCTCATCGCCAGGCACTGCAAGTGGACTTCCAGGCGCTATTGGATTTGCTCGAAGCACTGGAAACGGAATTGCGTGCAGCGCGCGATCGTGCCACACAATCCTAGGTATTCTTTTACGGCAGCGAATCAATGAGCGATGGAACGGCTCTGCTTCAGGCCTTGCTGGCGCTGACTTTCGTGTTGTGCCTCATCGGCCTAACGGCTGTGGGGGCACGACGCTTCCTACCACTGCTCGACCGCAAGTTGTCGCTGCCGAACCGAAGGCTACAGGTGGTCGAATCCTTACCCCTCGATCCGCAACACCGTGCCATATTGCTACGTTGCGACGACAAGGAACATTTGCTGGTAATCGGCGCTGGCGATACGACAGTGATCGAGAGTTCGAAACAAGCCAATTCAACTGTTCATCCCACTGCATGAGCCAGCCTATGTCAGTCAGAGCCATCCGCTTAAGCGCCTATGTGGCAGGGGCCGCGCTGGCCATCACAGCGGGGTTATGGGCGGCACCTGTGTTAGCGCAGAGTGTGACCATCAATGCCGGTGAAGGCGAAGGCAATGCAGCCGCGCGCATCGTGCAGATCATGCTGCTGGTAACGGTGCTGTCGCTAGCACCTTCGATTCTCATCATGGTCACCTGCTTCACTCGCATCATTGTGGTGCTCAGTTTTTTGCGCAGTGCCATGGGCACGCAGACCTCGCCACCTAACATCGTGCTAATCAGCTTAGCGTTGTTCATGACCCTGTTCGTGATGCAGCCGGTGTTCGACAAAGCTTGGACCGACGGCGTGCAGCCCTATATGAACCAGAAAATGGACGAGAAGGAAGCGTTTAACAAGGCCGTCATGCCGTTCCATGCCTTCATGCTACGGCACACGCGAGAAAAAGACCTGCAGATGTTTATGGATTTGGGCAAAGTGGAGGCGCCAAAAGCGGCCAAGGACACGCCTCTGCGCGTTCTAATACCGTCCTTCATGATTTCCGAACTGCGTCGCGCTTTCGAAATCGG
>CAYOGS010000183.1:0-4561 GCA_964403435.1 uncultured Rhodospirillales bacterium
CCGGTGAAAGAAGCCATCCGGGCGCTGGATATGGGGCAAGCGGCGCTGCTGGCCGAGCGGGTGATGGGGCAAAGCGACGAAGAACAGATCGAGCGCCTGCTACTGCTTACGGCGGCAGAGACGGCCACCAAACATTAAAGCCCCCACCAACCCAATGGTGACCCGATGCCCCGACCGCAGCCCAATGATGTGTTCCTGACCCACGAGGCTTTGCACATGGCCTGCTTCCTGATGAAATCCGTGGATGCGGAACTACTCGAGCATCAGGCCATCAAAGGCAACGGGGATTGGTACAGCTTGGCCACGACGGCGCACCAGGCGCTTTTTGACCTGTATCAAGCCATCGGCGCGCGGGTAGCTGAGAATACCAAGGCGTCCTGAGTCCACTGCTCTCTCCGTTGCACTGGCCGCGTTAAGCTGATAAAACCCCGCCAGAATTGGTTTTTGTAGAGAAAGGTTCCCGATGGCGCAGGCGGCACAACAGCAGAAGTTTAGCGACTATAAGGTCAAGGATATGAGCCTGGCAGCATGGGGGCGCAAAGAGATCAGCCTGGCCGAGACGGAGATGCCCGGCTTAATGGCTGTCCGCGAGGAACATGCCGGCAAGGCTCCGCTAAAAGGTGCGCGCATCACCGGCTGCCTGCACATGACCATCCAGACCGCCGTGCTTATCGAAACGCTGACCGCGCTAGGCGCCGAAGTGCGCTGGTCAAGCTGCAACATTTTCTCAACGCAGGATCACGCGGCAGCGGCGATTGCGGCCGCCGGTATTCCCGTCTTCGCCTGGAAAGGCATGAACGAGGAAGAGTATTGGGACTGCATCGAGCAAACACTCAAGGGTCCCGGCGGTTGGGCGCCCAATATGCTGCTGGACGATGGCGGCGATCTGACCAAACTGATGCATGACAAGTATCCGGCGATGCTGAAAGACGTGCGCGGTGTTTCGGAAGAAACCACCACTGGCGTACATCGCCTGAGCGTCATGGCCAAGCAGGGCAAGCTGCTTATCCCCGCCTTCAACGTCAATGATAGTGTGACGAAATCCAAATTCGATAATCTTTATGGCTGCCGTGAAAGCCTGGTGGACGGGATCCGCCGCGCCACCGACGTGATGATGGCCGGCAAGATCGCCGTGGTCTGCGGCTATGGCGATGTCGGCAAAGGTTCCGCTGCCTCGCTGCGCTCCTCCGGCGCGCGCGTGCTGGTGACGGAGATAGACCCGATCAATGCCCTGCAGGCGGCGATGGAGGGCTATCCGGTCGTAACTATGGAAGACGCCGCCGGCCAGGCAGATATCTATGTTACCACCACCGGTAATGCCGACGTCATCACGCTCGAGCATATGCGGAAGATGAAAGACCGCGCTATCGTCTGCAATATCGGTCATTTCGACACCGAGATTCAGATCGAAGCACTGCAGAATTTCAAGTGGGACGAGATCAAGCCGCAGGTTGATGAGGTCACCTTCCCCGACGGCAAACGCTTGATCGTGCTGGCCAAGGGACGTCTGGTCAATCTGGGATGCGCCATGGGGCATCCCAGCTTCGTGATGAGCGCCTCCTTCACCAACCAGGTGCTGGCGCAGCTGGAGTTGTGGCAGAATCCCGGAAAATACCAGAAGCAGGTTTATGTGCTGCCTAAGCAACTGGATGAAAAAGTGGCGAGGCTGCATCTCGCCAAACTCGGCGCCAAGCTGACTGTACTAACTCCGAAGCAGGCCGAATATATCGGCGTCGATGTCGCGGGGCCTTACAAGTCGGATACCTATCGGTATTAAGCGCAGCAAAACGGTATGGACGTATTTCCCATCGTCCTGCCGCCTCTGGCCGAATTACCAGCTGCTCTGCAGCAGAGCGTTTCGCTAATCTGCGACAACGCCGCCACTGCATCGCGCCCGTATTTGCTCCATACTATCGGTGTGCCAGGGGCCGGGAAATCTGCGTTGCTTGATGCCCTACAGGCGTTACTGCCGCAGGCCGTGCCGCTGGGCTTCGACCGCATGATGAGCGGGCTTGAAGATTATCAGCGTTTGGCCGCGCAGGACGCACAAATGGCTTTTCATACTTTTGAACATCCGGCGCGGCAGGCCGGTTATCATGCCTTGCAGCGACTACTACAACAACGCACCGCCATCCTGTTCGAACATAGCGCGGCGGCGGCGGAACATCCGGCATTGCTGCACCATGCCAAGGCGCTGGGCTATCGCGTAGTTATGGCGCGGCTGCTCGTCACGTCTGACACTGCTGAGCGGCGGGTGCAGGCACGTGGCGGTCGGTATACGCCGCCGGACTATATTCCCGCCCGCGCCCGGCTGATCGCAGAGCTTTTTCCAGCTTATGAAGCCGCCGCCGATACCATTATCACCATCAATAATCCGGACAAGTCGCCAGCGGAACAAGCTGCGTTTTACCAAGAACAGGCCGTCCGCCTGCATGCTGCGTTGTTGGACAGTGCGGACTAGGCTCTGCTAGAACAGATACACATTACAAAGAGGTTATCATGCGTCCTTCCCAACGCCGTCCCAATGAATTGCGCGAGATTAGCCTGACGCCGGGCTTTGCCAAACATGCCGAAGGCTCGTGTTTAGTGAAATTCGGCGACACTCATGTGCTCTGCACCGCCAGCGTGGACGAGAAGGTGCCGCCGTTTTTGCGCAATACCGGCCTGGGCTGGGTGACAGCGGAATATGGTATGCTGCCGCGCGCCACGCATGAGCGCATGGACCGGGAAGCTGCTAAAGGCAAGCAGAGCGGACGGACTCAAGAGATTCAACGGCTCATTGGCCGGGCGCTGCGGGCGGTGACCGACCGCGCGAAGATGCCAGAGATTCAGATCAAACTGGATTGCGATGTCATTCAGGCCGATGGGGGCACACGGACGGCCGCCATCACCGGTGGCTATGTGGCACTGGCACTGGCCTGCAAGGCGCTGCAGAAAAGTGGCAAGCTGAAGCAATGGCCGCTGACCGACAACGTGGCCGCGATTTCCTGCGGTATCCACCAAGGCACGCCGGTGCTGGATTTGGACTATGCTGAGGACTCGGACGCCGAAGTGGATGCAAATTTCGTACTGACTGGCGCTGGTGGCATTGTGGAAATTCAGGGCACTGCGGAGCAAAAGCCCTTCTCGCCGGAACAGTTTCAGCAGCTGCTTGGTCTGGCGCAAGGCGGGATTGCGGAACTCACACTGTTACAGAACGCAATACTTCAAGGCTAGACTATGGCAGCGATTTTCAGCTGTGTTTGCTCGTGTTGCGGGCAGAGTTATGAAGGCTACCCAAGCTATGCTTTTATAACGCCCGACCACTCTTTTCAGTTGACCCCTGAAGAGCCGAATGAGCGTAGGAATATTGATAAAAATATCTGCAGCATACGTCACGATGATCACACTGATTATTTTATTCGGGTATGCCTTGAAATTCCCAATCATGGAGTGAGTAGCCCATATATGTGGGGCGTGCGGGGTTCAATTCGCAATGATAATCTCAAACGCGACCTGCAGACTTGGGAGGACGCCGATAATAATGACGCCTCTGTTGGCTGGTTCTGCAACAATCTGTCCCTTTATCCTTCGACGCTGGGGCTGAAAACATTGGCACACCCGCGCCGTGACAACGTACGCCCGTGGCTTGAACTCGAACCAAGCGAACATCCGCTTTATCTTGATTGGAAAAATGGATTAAGCATTGAACAGGCAAAAGCCCTCGTTTTAAATAGCATGCACCAACCTCAACAATGACCACCGCCCTGAATTTACCTCTCGCTCTTTACATCCACTGGCCTTTTTGCCTGAGCAAATGCCCCTATTGCGATTTTAATTCCCATGTGCGCGAACGTGTTGACGCTGCGGAATGGCGCGAAGCGCTGCTTACTGAACTGCAATATTATGCGGCGTTGCTGCCGGAACGACGATTGACTTCCATTTTCTTCGGCGGCGGCACGCCGAGTTTGATGGCGCCGGAAACTGTCGGCGCGCTGATCGCTGAAGCGCGCAACCTGTGGGACAGTGCGGATGATCTTGAGATCACGCTGGAAGCGAATCCTACTTCGGTGGAGGCGGAGAAATTTTCGGCGCTGCGCGCTGCAGGAGTGAATCGCCTGTCGCTCGGCATCCAAAGCCTGCAGGACGCAGCCTTGCGTTTTCTTGGCCGGCAGCATGATGCCGCGCAGGCGCTGGGCGCCATCAGGCTCGCGGCCGAGATTTTTCCGCGTTACTCCTTTGACCTGATTTATGCTCGGGCTGGGCAGACCCTGACGGAATGGGAGACGGAATTGCGCGCGGCTTTGCCTCTGGCGCGTGGCCATCTCTCGCTCTACCAGTTGACCATCGAGGAGAACACGGCGTTTCATACACGCGCCAGCCGCGGCGAGACACTGACCTGCGAAGATGCGATAGCGGCGGAAATGTTCAGCCTGACGCAGGAAATGATGATCAAAGCAGGGTTGCCTGCTTATGAAATTTCGAACCATGCCGCGCCCGGTCAAGAATCGCAGCACAATCTGACCTACTGGCGCTATGGCGATTATGTGGGCATCGGGCCCGGCGCGCATGGTCGCTTCGT
>CAYOGS010000184.1:0-4546 GCA_964403435.1 uncultured Rhodospirillales bacterium
GCGCATTGGCCGCTTCATCAAGCAATACTGAGAGACGTAGCAGGTGCTGACAAACCGTTAGACAGTTCTTTCAGGCAGGGCGGTCTTTGGCGTCATCACGGTCCATCTTGCAGTTCTCGCTGTAGGGCGCGTTGATGATCGTGAATGGAACTCATTGCCTCAAAGAACTGCGCGAGCACTTCTCTTATTTCTGGCGTAATAGGCTGGCGAGTGTCGCGTAGCCGCTGTGGCAGAATGGATAACGAGGCCGTCGCGCTTTCGTTGATGTGAATCTTCAGGTTGTGCTCACGCATGCAGTGTCAACGTGCCAGAACCTTGGCGGCTTCCTTGGTTGTCGCAACCGCGCCTGCTGCCTGCTGCACCGCCGCTACGATTTCGCTCATATTGCTGCTGATGCTGTTGACGGCCTGGGAAGCGCTCTGCATGTTGCTCGCGACCTCGGACGTCACCGCGCTCTGTTCTTCAACGGCGCTTGCTGTATTGGTCACATATTCGCGCACAGACTCGATGGATTTCTTGATCTCGCCCAGCGCGCTCACCACCTCGCCGGCCACCCCTTGAATGCCAACGATTTCCCCGTGGATATTCTTCGTCGCTGCCGCCACCTGACTGGCCAAGCTCTTGACCTCGTTGGCCACCACGGCGAAGCCTTTTCCAGCTTCCCCTGCCCGCGCTGACTCAATCGTGGCGTTCAGGGCCAGCATGTTGATCTGGCTGGCAATGCCCTGAATCAACTCCACAATGTTGCTCATATTGCGCGCGGCTTCTGACAGCCGCTGCGTCGCGGCATCGGCCTGCCCAGTGTTGGTGTGCGCCGTATCCGCGGCGGAGCGTGAACGCGCCATGCTCTGCGAAATTTCCTGGATGGAAGCGGTCATCTCTTCCGAAGCCGAAGCCACGGTCTGCACATTGCTGCTGGCCTCGGTCGTCGCCGCCACGGCACTGCTCGACTGCTCGTTCAAACGGGTGATCGCGTCGTCAATCTCACCGAAGTTGCGATCAATCATGACCTTCAGATCGTTAAGTAACGTGATTTGCTTAGTAATGTCCGTGGCGAACTTCACCACCTTGCAAGGCTTGCCTTTCATGTCGAAGATCGGGTTGTAGGAGGCCTCGATCCAGACTTCCTTGCCGCCTTTGCCGAGCCGCATATATTGCCCAGAATCGAATTCGCCGCGCCGCAGTTTCTCCCAGAACGCCGTATAGGCAGGGCTGCTCGTGTAAGCTGATTCCGCGAATATGCTGTGGTGTTTGCCCTTAATCTCTTCCAGCGTATAGCCCAGCGTGGCCAGAAAATTTTGATTGGCCGAGATGATGGTGCCGTCCAGTTTAAATTCAATAACCGCTTGGGATTTTCCAATGGCTTCAACCTGCCCCTGCATATCCGCAACACGCTCTTTCTGGGCAGAAATGTCCGTAGCAAACTTCACCACCTTATACGGCCGGCCCTTCGCATCGAAGATTGGATTATAAGAAGCCTCAATCCAGATTTCCTTGCCACCCTTGCCGAGGCGGAGATATTGCCCGGCATCGAACTCGCCGCGCCCCAGTTTGTCCCAAAACGCACGATATTCTGGGCTGGAGCGATAGGCCGGATCGGCGAACATACCGTGGTGCTTGCCTATGATCTCTTCCAGAGTGTAGCCGAGCGCATTCAAGAAATTTGCGTTGGCGGTAATGATGGTGCCGTCCAAAGTGAATTCGATCACTGCCTGCGATTTGTTGATGGCGTCCAGTTGCGCTTGCGCATCGTTACTACGAGGAAGGGCTTTAAAGGCAAACATGGCAATCTCCAGATAGGGGCAAGCGGATTTAGACAGACGCTTCCATCGTCCAGCACAAAGGAGAGTTGCTAGTTTCCGGTGGTTGAATATGCAGGCAGAGTTTCCTGTATTTCATATTAAATATTCATTTACGCAATCGACGGCAGACATCACGCCGTATGTTTTGCGTGAGAAATATTCGTCGAGGCTTGGAGCCTTAGCTGTGCTGCGGCCTGTGCGTGGCCATCACATGCCCCAATTCAGCCTGAAGTTTTGCCCCGCACTCCGCAACATGGCTGGTTATGCGGTTATGCCGTCAAGTGCCGCTGCATGGCCACTGTATCACTGTACAGTTTCAAGCCAATCCATCCAGCGGCAGCTGGTTTTTTCACGTTCCAACTGGTCAAAGGTTAGGGACACGCACACAAAGCTGAGCGCTAGCTATGTTCTGTTGTGGGCGGAGGCGGCTAACTAAGTTCAGCATTATATTTGTTGAACATACTCATTGTGCTGAAGCCTCAAGGGTTACTACTCATTCGAGGTATTTTTTTGTCTAGAATTTTCGGCCAGCGCATAACTCGTGCTGCGTCCGCCGCTTGTGTTTTGCTTGAAAATGCCACGTGCCACCAAATTCTGAATGTCACGTAGGGCTGTATCGTTCGAACAGTTGGTCAGCCTGGCATATTTTGATGTGTTCATGAATCCTTTGAAGCCGTCTTCAAGCATTCGGTTGATCACATGGCGCTGCCGGTCACTCACGGGAGATTGATTAATGTTCCTCCAAAGCTCTGCCTTGAACATCACATTGCCCAATGCCGTCTCTGCGCAGGCGATGGAGCGTCCCAGGCAATCCAAAAACCATGACAACCAATCCGTAATGTCAGGTTCGCTACGTTGCTGCCGTTCCAGTTGATCGTAATAGGCTTTACGTTCACGTTCGATCTGGGCGGAGAGGCTATAGAAACGATCCACTGTGCCATCGGCACGCGCCAAAGCCATGTCTCCAATCGCCCGCGCAATTCGGCCGTTGCCGTCTTCGAACGGATGGATCGTCACAAACCAAAAATGCGCGATGCCTGCCTTTAACACGGCATCAAGGTCGGATTTATTCTCTATCCATGCAAGGAAGGTCTTCATTTCCCTTTCCAGTCGCTCCGCAGCGGGAGCCTCGAAATGAACCTTCTCGCGGCCTGCCGAGCCAGAGACAACCTGCATCGCGCCAGATTCCGCAGTACGCCAGGTGCCCACTCTGATTTTGTGCATGCCGCTGCGCCCCGTTGGGAACAGGGCAGCATGCCAACCAAAGAGCCGATCCTTCGTCAGAGGTGTAGAAATTTTCTGCGTGGCATCCAGCATCATTTCGACAATGCCTTCGACATGGCGGCTGGCCGGGATAAGACCAGCAATGTCCAGCCCCAGGCGCCGCGCAATGGAAGAGCGTACTTCTTCGGGGTTGAGGATCTCGCCTTCGATAGCGGAGGATTTCACAACGTCGCTAGTGATCGTATCGAGGCTGGCCTCACGACGCAGGTCAAAGCCCAGCCCCTCCATGCGCCCCAGCAGACGCCCCTGCTGATGGCGAACGGTAGCGAGCTTGGAGGCCAGCGCGCTGGCATTCCAAGTAAAATCAGTCCAGTTATCGTATTCGTGTATCCACATATTCACCGCTTTCAATGCGGTGATAATAACGTCAAATCACCGCATTTGGCAAGCATAAACGCCGCAAAGAATGCGGCAAATAAGAATGCATTCACCGCACAAACATGGCAACATATTGATATATATCAATATTGTTGATTACAGCCCAAACGCAACAGGCTCCCCAATGAGCCAACCCCACTCCTTCTTCAGGGCAACACCACGGGGTGCAGGTCACCCCCCCAGTCCTCGGAGGCTAACTAAAGACTAAAAACCTGCCGCATACACGTATTCGAGTGGTGCATTAAGCTCCTGCCCTAACGCCATTCGATGGACGGGTCGATACCGCCTTATCCTCTCGGCCGCAGTCTAGCGCCGCCGCCGTTCAGGCCCCAGCACGTCACCTTTATCTCTGTTACCAGTATTATTCATGACACTTCTCCTACCTCTAAATTAAGAGGGGCTCCGTGTCCGGTCAATTAGGGGGCTAGTTCAAAATTAAACACTTCGTGTTGCTCGGAAGTGCCGCCTTTTGTATACATTCCTTGATGAAGCTGTTGCTTCATTAGGTCAGGCCAACCGCCATTTTCTCCGCCCACGCCGTAAGCGTTGCTAGAACCGAAGATGAATACTTGTGTCATGAGGTGTAATTGGTAGTTGTTAAATAGCTGACATTGCCAAGATAGCACTTACATCTTCTAAGGTAAAAAAATATTGTCATACAAGTACCCAGATAATCGAAGGTTTGTAGCCAGCATTATGTTGGAGCTTGACGATATAACTCTTGGATGGACGAAAGCGATGCTTCTGGGCACTTTTTGGGCAGTAAGGTAAAAAAATAAGGGTTTTGAGTGGTGCAGAATATGTTTGGAAAGTGGTTTAGAAAGTATTTGAGCGCTTAGCCATCAAGGCTCATCTCATGTAAATTGCCGTTTAGGGATTGATCTTCCAACAAGGTTTTCTTGAACAGTGGGGAATAAATCTAAGTGAAAGAACTTATACAAACCGAAGATCGTGTTGCGGCAGTGTACCTTATAAAAATCTGTCTCTGGTCAATTGGGCAGCTGATATTTCTGCGGCATGTTGGACAAACTTAACTTTGTTGGACATGGGTTGGGTGGTTTCTGTAGGAGAATGAGTTACTT
>CAYOGS010000185.1:0-4521 GCA_964403435.1 uncultured Rhodospirillales bacterium
TGCTAAGTGTTTAAATTGATCCGGCAGCGTTTCAGCTCGGATGGTCTGCTGCTGATATAAAGATTGATAAAAATCACATTCGTAAACGCCTGAAACTCCGCGGCATTAATCCCCTTGTTCCACCGCACCGAAGACACAAAACTTCAATCTGCCGTCTGCTCAAAGACAATGACATGTTAAGATTTTTCGTTTCAGCAAGTTCTCGTTGCCTAGGTGGCTTGGATTCGATAATTTGCTCGTAGATTATACGATGCGCAAAATGAGGCCAGCGCTGCGCCGTTGAAGTGCCGTGTTGCTGGGGAAGGCGCATAATATGCGCTTGTCGCTGCCTGTCAGAGAAAGATATATCGCATGCATATTATGGAATTTGAAAAACCAGTCGCTGAGCTGGAAGCAAGGATTGAGGAGCTGCGGCGCAGCACAGATGGCAGTCAGCCGAACCTCGCTGACGATGTGACGAAGCTGCAGCAACGTCTTGATAAACAGCTCAAGCAACTTTATGCCAAGCTGACTCCCGCGCAGAAAGTGCAGGTGGCGCGTCATCCCGCGCGACCGCATTGCCGCGAGTACATTACCAAATTGATTGACGATTTCACCCCTTTGGCCGGCGACCGCAACTTTGCTGAAGATCAAGCCATCATCGGTGGCTTGGGGCGGCTCCATGGCCAAGCCGTGGTCGTTTTGGGTCAGGAACGTGGCCATGATACCGAAAGTCGCCTCAAACACAATTTCGGGATGGCGCGGCCGGAAGGCTATCGCAAGGCCATTCGCCTGATGCAGCTGGCCGAGCGTTTTCGCCTGCCCATTATCACTCTGGTGGATACGGCTGGTGCGTTTCCTGGTGTGGATGCTGAAGCGCGCGGCCAAGCGGAAGCCATCGCGCGCGGCATTGAAACCTGTCTGACTGTCAAGGTGCCGTTGATCAGCTGCATCATCGGAGAAGGCGGTTCGGGCGGCGCCATCGCTATTGCTGCCGGTGACCGGGTCTTGATGCTGGAACACGCTATCTATTCCGTCATCTCGCCGGAAGGCTGCGCCTCGATCCTCTGGCGTAGCGCCGCAAATGCCGGCGATGCCGCCGCCGCCTTGCGTCTAACCGCTCAGGATTTGTTGCAGCTTGGCCTGATTGACAAAATCATTGCCGAGCCGTTGGGTGGCGCCCACCGCGGCGCCGAGCAGATCGTCACTGAGGTCGGGGCGACCATTTCTGCCATGGTTGCCGAATTGTTGCCGTTAGATGGCGCGGCGCTGGTGGCGCAACGCCAGGCCAAATATCTTGCCATGGGCAAGAAAACGTTGAACTGAAAGTAGAGATGATGGCTTACGACCACAACAATATCTTCGCCCGCATCCTGCGCGGCGAGATTCCGTGCAAAAAAACCTTTGAGAACACCCACGCCCTGGCGTTCCAAGATATCGCCCCGCAAGCACCCGTGCATATTCTTGTCATTCCCAAAGGCTCCTATATCTCACTTGATGATTTTACGGCCAAGGCCACGCCGGCCGAACTTGAAGGTTTCTGGCGCGCTGTCGGACAAGTGGCACGTGATGCCGAGTTGGTGACCGGAGGCTATCGCCTGATTACCAATCACGGTGCCAACGCGCACCAGGAAGTTCCGCATTTTCATGTGCATATTCTGGGTGGTCGTGCGCTAGGTGCCATGCTGACCAAAACATAAATTCTCCGGATAGCAGCAAACGGTTTAGGTGTCGGATGAAAATCCTGGTTCTCGAGATCCGTAGCGCAGTGTATGTAGAAATACATGACCAATAGAAGCGTGGAGAACCAGGATTTGCAGCCCAAGATCACTCCTGTTGACGCTTATATCGGCGCACTGGGCATCACCTGGCCGCTCGCTACCATCTCCGGTTACGGCGTGTATGGCATAGAAATCGCCCAAAGTTTTTTCCGCCAAGGTGGAAAGCGACTGCTTCTAACTAAGCGTCCTGCGCCGCTGGCTTTGCCGCCCTTGCTGCAATTGCGGTTAGCTCCCACCTTGCAGCTGGCTGAGAAGTTTGATGCTGCCTTGGCCGCCGATCCTGAACATTGTGAGACCTTCGACTTTCCCGTCTTGCACGGCGTCGGAAATGATTGCGCAGGCTTCGTTGGCTCGGATCAGGTCCGCGGCCAGCCGAATATCGGCTGTGCGGCTATCGAGCATCTCTATTCCTCGCCCCATGGTCGGACTATCGCCAAGGTCTATGATCGTTTTATCGCCATCTCGCGCTGGAACGCGGACTATATTCGCAGTCTGAACCTCGCGCCCGTTCATCTCTGCCATCAAGGCATTGATACAGATTTGTTCTTTCCGCAAGCTAAGCGCGGGCTGTTTCCTAACCGCTTCCTCATATTCTCCGGCGGCAAATTTGAGTATCGCAAAGGCCAGGACATTGTCGTCGCCGCTTTCAAACAGTTCGCCACCAAGCATCCGGAGGCCATGCTCATCTGCGCCTGGCAGAGCCAGACCGTCAGTGAGCCTGCACCCTTCGCTGTCTCTGGTCATATAACCGCCACGCCCCAAAGTGATGGTCATGGCGGCCTAGACTTGATGGCTTGGTTGCAGCAACAGGGGCTGACGCCGCAGCAATTCATCGCTTTGCCTTTCACGCACCAAATGGTGATGCCCACCGTGCTGCGGGAATGCGATGCTGCCTTATTTCCCAACCGCTGCGAAGGTGGCACCAATCTGGTGGCCATGGAGGCGATGGCCTGTGGCATCCCTTGCCTGGTGGCCGCTAACACAGGTCAGCGCGATCTCGTTGACCTGCTTGGTGCCACGTCGCTGAGCCAGCAATCCGCCTGTGCGCCCTCCCTCGACCCGCGCACCACGACAGCGGATTGGGGCGAGTGCAGTGTGGATGAATGTGTTGCGGGGCTGGAAAGGATTTATCAGGATTATCAGGCGGCACGCCACGCCGCCGCCGTAACCGCCGCGAAGGTTGCGGCTTGGAACTGGACGACGCAAAATGAACGGTTGCTGGCTGCTCTTTGTTAAGCCAGCCGTGTCGCCCTGACCGGCAAAAACTGCCGGCTTTTGCCAAAACATCACTTTCTAACCGGCAGATTTTGCCGCCTGACATAGAGCTTGTCCGGCTTCTCGCCTTACGAATCAACGCTCAGCGCGCTGTGACCGTTCTGGCATAGTTTTCGCATCCGCAATGAGGCGCGTTAAGTCGACGTTCACCTTCGTGAACTAGGTTAAGGCGCACTAAACCGCGGAAGGAGTCCGCTTTACCGGGAAAAGGAGTTCATCCCATGGCTTTGTCAAATATTACCCTCACTTCTTCCTCGCGTGCTAACCTGCTGTCGCTGCAAACTACGTCAGAACAGCTGGGGCTCACTCAGGAACGTCTGGCAACCGGCAAGAAGGTCAACAGCGCCATTGATAACGCCTCGGCGTTTTTCAAATCGCAATCCTTCCTGAACCGCGCCAGCGATCTTTCGACCATCAAGGACGATCTCTCAACCTCGCTGCAGACCGTGAAAGCGGCCTCCAACGCGATTGACGGTATCACCAAGATCGTCGAACAGGCCAAAGGTTTGGCGAACGACGCTCTGCAGAAAGCGGCCGCCTCGACGGACCGCTCGACACTGGCGACAAAGTTCAACGAACTGCGCGACCAGTTGGATTCGTTGGTTAATGATGCAACCTTCAACGGTGTCAACCTGCTGAAAAGCACAGCATCGCTGGTGGTCAAGTTCAACGAAGATAACACCAGTACGTTGTCTATCGCTGGCGTTGACCTCAGCACGGGCAGCAGCGGCCTGAATATCTCTGCGGCGGCGAATGGCTTCTCCGCGGACAGCGACATCAACACGGCGCTCAGCCAGTTGACAACGGCACTGTCCACCTTGCGCACGAACGCCAGTTCGTTCGGTACCAACTCCACGCTGATTCAGACGCGCACGGACTTCACCAAAGTTCTGGTGACGACCTTGCGTAACGCTTCTGACAGTCTGGTGCTGGCCGATATCAACGAGGAAGGCGCTAACCTGCAGTCCCTGCAGGCTCGCCTCCAGCTTGGTATCACCGCTTTGAGCATCTCGGGTCAGCAACAGTCCGCGATCTTGAAGTTGTTCTAAAACTAACAGGGGACGGCGGCAACGCCGTCCTCTACTTTTTAGCTACGTAGCCGGGCTTTAAGCCCTTTTCTCGAAGGAGTCGGGATATGCCACTCAAGATACGCATCAAACCGGAACAGTAATTCTTTGCCGGCGGCGCCGTTCTCAAAAATGTCGGCACCAAACCCGCCGATTTGCTGGTCTTGTCCGACGGCCCAGTCCTTCGTCAAGATTACATGATGAACATTGAGCGCAGCAACGAGTCAGATGCCGCCTCCGTTTATTTCCTTCTGCAGATGATCTACCTGTTCAAGGGTAAGGGCAAACCGCTCGATGATCTGGTAATCGAGACTATTGATAAATTCTCGGCGCTACATCCGCATCTCCGCGCCAATGTCATGGAGATTGTCGGTTCCCTGCGCGCTGGCGAAAGCTTTAAGGCGCTCAAACTCGGCCAG
>CAYOGS010000186.1:0-4484 GCA_964403435.1 uncultured Rhodospirillales bacterium
CTCCAACACCGCGACTTCGACAGCTAGGAATCTTTCAAGCAACGCGGCGGCACGCGCATCGCTGCGGAAACCGAAGCCAAGCCAGAGCAGATCTTGCTCGCGGTCGAACAACGCATCGCCCGCGCCTTCAAACTGCACGTCGACCGGCCAGTCATGCAGCGTTAATCCCAGGGAACGGAAGCAGGTCGCGTCATGGGTTTCCTCGCCTTGCCGCTCTGGGTTGCGAAAACGGCTGACGATGGCGCTGCCGCGATACACCAGCCCGGCATTCGCGGTGAAGACTAGATCGGGTAGGCCGGGTTGCGGTTTCTGGATGACGACCGGGCAAAGTGCGGCGATCGAATCATGCAGGTGCTGCCACTGCGCCTTGGCTGTAGCGGCGGCCGTGCCACCCACATGATCCTGCATCCAGGGATTGATGACGTAGTTGACCGCGAAATAATCCGGCGGGCACATCAGGATACGTTGTGGCGAAGAGATCATAGACGGAAACTATAACCAAGGATTTTATAGACGAGCTTAGCAGCCAGGAAATCGCAGGAATGCAATCCTGGGCGCGGCGCCAATTCCACAACATCGGCGCCAATTATTGGCGCCAAACGCGCCGCTGCACGGATGATGGTCATGGTTTCGTCCCACCACAGGCCGCCAGGTTCTGGTGTACCAGTGGCCGGCATCAACGCGCTGTCAAAACCGTCAACATCGAAGGTCAAATACACCGGGCCGGTGCCGATGGCACGCAATATAGCGTCCAAACGCCATTTGGCTTTGTCTTTCGCCCAAAAGATTTTGATGCGGTGGCGGTTTGCCTCGAGAAACGGAATCTCACTTGCTGAGATGTTGCGGATGCCGAGTGAGACGAGCCTTACATTAGGGTGATCAAGACAGCGGCGTAGCGCGGCGGCGTGGGAGAAAGGCTCTCCTTCATAACCGTCTCGTAGGTCGGCATGGGCGTCGAAATGCAGCAAGGTAAGGCGCTTGTGTCGTGCGGCAAACGGCCTGATGGCGCCGGCCGTAAGGCTGTGTTCGCCGCCCAGAGTGAGCGGGAACTTGCCTGCATTAAGAACTCTTTCGACCGTTTGAGCCAGCTGTGTCAATGCAGCTGGCAGCTTCGGCTTGATTCGCGCCGGCTTCATTGTGGCGACGCCGATTTTGCTATAGGTCTCACACCACAATTCCTCGTCGAACATCTCCAACTGTGGCGAAGCCTTTATGATAGCGGCAGGACCACGAGCAGTGCCACCGCCATAACTTACCGAGCGCTCTAAGCCGAAAGGAATGATCACGGCTTTTGCCGATTGCCAGCTTCCAGCCTCTTGCGCCGGCAGACCAAGAAAGGCGCGCGGCATAGGTAGAAAGTCGCTAGCACGAAGTTGCGGGGTGGTCATGGTGTGGTCACTTTATTTTCGCTAAGAAAAGCATACGATAGGCATGGTAGTGCGAGCAGTCGCACTTAAAACAAAAAGCCCTGTTCTAAAGAACAGGGCTTGATGATTGGGATCTGATTTTAGGCAGCATCAGTTTCAGCAACCGTCGCAGTCGCGTCAGCTGCCTGGTTCTTGGACTCTAGCGCCGCAGCACGTTGCTGCTGCACTTTGCCTTCTTCTTCGGTACGCGCAATATTGACCGCGATGTTGACTTGCACGTCAGGATGCAGCTTGACCCGAACCTGGAACAAACCGATAGCCTTGATGGGGGAGACGATTTCCACCTGGCTGCGCTCGATTTTTTTGCCGGCAGCCTCAGCGGCCTCTGCAATGTCACGCGCAGTCACCGAACCATACAGTTGGCCACTCTCGCTGGCCTGCCGCACGATGATCAAGTTCGTGTCGGCGATGATCTTTGCCATTGCCTCGGCATCGTCACGCTGTTTAGCGTTCTGAGCTTCCAGGACCGCGCGCTGCTTTTCAAACAGCGCGATATTGGCCTTGGTAGCGCGCAAGGCCTTCTGCCTCGGCAGAAGATAGTTGCGCGCGAACCCCGGCTTGACCTTAACGAGTTCGCCCAGTTTACCCAGTCGCTCGATGCGTTCCATGAGAATGACTTCGATCATTGTGTCCTCGCTTTCGGTGTTGATGTCTGTGTTGAATAGGTTCGTTTCTCAGATTTTCGCCTTATAGGTACCCGTAATTCGCTTGCGCAAATGTAACCAAGGTTCCAAAACGCCGGCCATGGCCACCAGGCCGGTGAAGACATACGGTGGCACCATGAGAAAACCATAAAAAAAAACTAAGAGCAGGGTTTTGAGGCGTTTCTTGCCAGCCCATAAATGAAACAGGCTGATACCCAGAACGAAATAGGGAATTGCCAACAACAGCAGCGTGTTTTTAGCAAAGAACGCTATTGAGCCTTCGAAGGCTAAGGCCAAGACGATCATGATAGCAAAAAAAATTAACAAGGCCGGCGGCAGATCAAACTCGTCCAGCTTGGGAATAGGGCGAAGGGCATGCCTGTTGGATAGCAAGACAAAATGTGTCCATAGCGCGTTGACCAACATGAAAGGCAGCCAGATCATAACTAATATCGTCGGTACTGTGCTGGCGAACCGAAAAACCAATTGCTGCAAGATTTCAGGTGTGCGTTGGTCGATCGGCAAAAAGACATTAAATTGATCCTGGAGTTTCGGATCAACCATAGCCTTCTCAATCAATGGACGTAGGTGGCTGGCGATGACGTTCTGCAAACCAGGATCATGAAAGATCAAGCTTAATATGGCCAGCACGGCAATCGGGTAAAGGATCATCGCCATAATCAGCCGGCCGGCAGGATACCAGTAAACATTGCCTGCCTCATCCTGCCGATAACGCAGCGCCAGAAGGCACAGCATCAAGGTCGGCAGCACGAAAACCAGCGCAAGTACAGCCATATGCTGAATATCGAGGAGATACAGCATACTGCCCACAGCGACCGCTGCCGCCACGATAACATCACTTCGGCCGATGCTGAGGCCAACGGCGAAGAGCGGCAAAGGCGCAAGTAGCACAAAGCCAAACAGTAAAGTGGTGTCAGCGCCATGCTTGAGTGACAGCCAGGACAAGACACCCGATGCCAAACCGGCAAAGACCGCACCCAGCATGCCCTCTGTACCGCGATCCGGCAACACCTGGACAGCAGCGACGGCCTCGGCTTGCGAAGCTTTGGCTTCGTCCCGTTTGTGGCGCTGCTTTTTGCTCATGGAAAGCTTCCGGCGTTAGCCGCCGGCCTTCTTGTCGCAGTAAGGCAGTAAAGCCAGTTCGCGGGCACGCTTGATCGCCACCGCTAGTTCGCGCTGTTTCTTGGCAGAAACGGCTGAGATGCGACTGGGCACAATCTTGCCGCGCTCGGAGATGAAACGGCCCAGGAGCTTCGGGTTCTTGTAATCAATCTTCGGCGCTTGCTTGCTGCTGAAGGGGCAGCTCTTGCGGCGGCGGAAAAAGGAGCGGCGTGGGCCGCCAGCGGCTTGTTCGGGTTCAGTGCTCATGATCAGGCAGCCTCTTCATCGTTAGGATTTGATGCATGGCGGGGCGGACGGCCGGAACCATCACGACGCGGACCGCCGAAGCCTCGTTCTGGGCGCTGCTCACCGTCGCGTTCCTCGCGGCGCAAAATGGCGGAGGGAGCTGGATCCAGCGCTTCCACTTGCACGGTCAGGAAGCGCAGCACGTCCTCATGGATGCGCATATTGCGTTCCAGTTCCTGTACGGCCGCGGGAGGCGCGTCAAGGTTGAACAGCACATAATGACCTTTGCGGTTCTTCTTGATGCGATAAGCCATCGTGCGCAGACCCCAAGGCTCGGTCTTAGTGACCTGCCCACCGTTTTTGCGCACGATTTCAGCAAATTCCGCCGCCATGGCGTCAACTTGCGCCGCGGTGATGTCTTGGCGGGCAATAAAGACAGACTCGTAGTAAGGCATAAAAAGCGCTCCCTCCCGGTTCAACGACCCGCCGCTGGTCAGGCACCATCGCCATAGCCACAGCCGCACGGATCAAGCCGGCGCACACACCATACAAAACGGTGGGCACCAGCAAGGGGTTATGTCAACGGCAGAGCGACCTTGTTGCTACTGCCGAGCAAGCCGACTTATAGTGGGACAAGTGAGAAAAGCAAGGAAATTTCCTACCGCTTTAACCTTTCCAGGGATGGAAAGTATTAACACGCACAATTTCATACCATGATTTTGCATCTGCGTTATAAATCGGCCACCGAAATCAGACGAGTTGAGTCTCATGCTTATGCAAAATCCCCGGTCACGGCAGGGCGTCAGTCTCGCCATGATGTTGGGCGCTCTGGGTGTAGTTTATGGCGATATCGGCACCAGCCCGCTCTACGCTTTCAAGCTTATTCTTACCGGATCCAACGCTTTAACCATCACACCGGCACATATTTTTGGTGGCCTGTCATTGATTTTCTGGGCGCTGATTATCGCCGTTACCATCAAATATGTCATCATCATCATGCGGGCCGACAATAATGGGGAAGGCGGAGTTCTTGCTCTTGGGGCTC
>CAYOGS010000187.1:0-4477 GCA_964403435.1 uncultured Rhodospirillales bacterium
GTTCCATGGCTATCAGGCTCCCCAGGTGGTCACTTTGGGGAGCCTGGAAAGACCCTGAACCGAACTAAACATAACTTAAAAGAATCCAGCCATAGCGGCTGCGTAATACTTGGTTCCTTGACGCCTTATAATCAACAAACTACCCTGCCTTTGCGGCGGATGATCCAAGCTGGCAGTAAAGTGCTCTAAAAGAACACTTTTATGCCTCTCCGGGGTTACCCCGGGGTTCATTTCTGATGACAATAAATTCGTTTCATGAGCGCCTCAGCGCTTCGCGCAGATAGGCTCATGATAGACGAGACGAGTTGGAGAATTCGCCGCATCTTTTTCAATGATTTATAAAAAACGATGATAACACGCGATCAAGTAGCAGTGGGATTAGCGAACGCATTGCTTGCAGGCCCTTGCAATCCCGAAGCGTTTGCCCAAAGGTTGGAGTCAGCGCTTGGCCAAAAATATCGCTGGATTGTTCCATTTGCTAAAAGAGTGTTTCAACATTTCGCTACACGGTTTGCTTATGCCCAGCGTCGGGAACTCGTTCAGCATATCCAAAAAGATGCAGGCTATAGAAAAGCACGTGACAGCTTTAGGCTTCGTATCCGGCATTATTATCTGATCTCACCCGTTATGCTGCCGCGCATTGGTGCGCTGGCGGAATGTATTTTACCTGAACTCCCGACACCAGGGGATTTAGCCGCATGGCTGGGGCTCACCGTCGGCGAACTTAGTTGGTACGCCGATCCGCGCGGTATTATCGGATCAATAGACGGGCCGCTTTGCCACTATCATTATAAATGGGTATCGAAACGGCATGGCGACTATCGGCTCATCGAGAGTCCGAAAGATAGGCTATGCGCTATTCAGCGAAAAATTTTACGAGAAATACTGGATCGTGTTCCTGTGCACAGCGCCGCACATGGTTTTCGCCGTGGCCATTCATGCATGAGCTATGCAGCGCAACACGTTGCAAAGCAAACCGTACTACGCATGGATTTAAAAAACTTTTTTGGCAGTATCGCCGCTTGTCGCGTCAATGCTTTCTACCAGACACTTGGGTATCCCGATGGAACCGCAAAATATTTAACCGGACTATGCACTAATCGTGTGCCAACCGGCATGTTCGAAAAGATCTCTGGTGCAGGCCAAGAATTTGTGGTGCCGCGGCAGGAACGCTTAAATTTGAGCACGCCTCATCTTCCACAGGGCGCTCCGACATCTCCGGCTCTAGCTAACTTGTGCGCATTCCGTCTTGATCTTCGGTTCGATGCGTTCGCAAAAAATGTGGGAGCCAATTATACACGCTATGCCGATGATCTTGCTTTCTCAGGTGACGATGCATTTCGCCGTAAGGTAGAAAGTTTCTACATACAAGCCGCGGCGATCGCATTGGAAGAAGGATTTGACGTTAATTTTCGCAAAACGAGAATTATGCATCAAAGCAATCGTCAGATACTCACCGGTATAGTTGTCAACGACAAGATGAACATGCATCGCGCCGAGTATGACCGTCTCAAAGCGACGCTACACAATTGTCTGCGATTTGACCCGCACACGCAGAATCGTGAAGGACATCACGATTACCGCGCGCATCTTGCCGGGCGCATCAATCATCTGAAAAATCTGAATCAGTCGCGAGGAGCCAAGCTTCAGGCGCTTTTCGAACGTGTTCAGTGGTAGTGACTCACAAGAATACATTGCATTGACCTGCTCCTCATTTATGGGACGCCGGCACGTGGTGTCTTCGGGTAAACCAGCCCGGGCGGGTCAGTGATACAGGCGGTAGACCACTGCAGTGCCAAAGCCCGTTTACTCTGAGGCCTTAAACGCTTAATAGCCCATTCAAGCTTGCTAGCTTCAGAACGGTTTTTACATTCCTTAGCGGCAATAATGTGTGAGGGAATATTGGCGCGGGTGAATTTTGCGCCTTTCCCGGTGAGATGCTTGCGGAATCGTGCATCAAGATCGGTTGTGATGCCGCAGTAAAGATTACCGTTGCAGCATTCCAACAGGTAAACAAACCATGACACATTCGTTGTTTTGGCCATGCTTTTCTAATAATCATGCTATCACTGCATTTATTCCCTGCAATATTTGCCTTTTGTAACCCTTGATGTCCAATTTATTCAGACGACGTACAAGTCCTTAGATACGCAGCGCACAGTCATGGCGACACCATACCGCACAAGAATCGTCGAGTATTGCCAGCGAAACGGCATTGTTGTACCGTCAAATTTTGATGCACCAAAGTCATCAGACAGGCTCGTGCTGGTAGATTTCTCCGCTAGCCCGCCGCAACTTCACCCACGTTCGACCTACCTGAAGAAGGAGCTTATAAAGTGGGGTCTTGAGCACATCGCTCAGGGAAAGACCATCCGCTTCTATGACTTCAAGCGTCAGTGTGAACATATCTTAAATGACAATCGACAAATGGATCGTGGAGAGACGATCTCCGCCTTGAGCGCCGAGGAACGAAGGCAGCTCGAATGGAGGCAAGGGAATACGTTCTAGAAAATTTGTGCCGACATGTGGACCTCCTCTTAAAAACGATCTCTAGGAATGGACCAGTTCATTAGGGGTGGACCAACACTCCTTGGATCATGCGAATATCTTATGCAACGCCAGAAGTGACATCCCCCAAGCGGCAGTGATCATCAATCTGCTAAAGCAGTCTATGGTGGTAAAATGCCACTGGCTAGACTGGGCTGCATCCGAGACGTTGGGATGGTTGGAGTTACCAGGATTTAGCCAGCATGCTGAAAACGCCACCAGAAAGATTTCATATGACGATTGCTGACCCAGCTAAACCAGGGCAATCTCTGTCAGGGCAGGGGATCGGAAAGCATCGTCCCTGGGAAACCTGGTGGTGACTCGAATGCTTTACTTTGTGCTTTGCAGGAACGATGATCTGCTCATATTCCGGACTAAAGATGCCGCAGAGACATATATGGAGTCCCCCGATATCGAGCAAGGGGAGTACGTTGCCGCTTTTGACGGCAGCGGCGAGAAGTATGCTATTGAGTCACCTAGGTCGCGTGAAGGAAGGTTCTTCGGCCTAAGGACCGTGGAACCGCATCACGGGGTGCTGAATCCGATAGGCGTGAGCGACCCTGATCAACTGAAGCACCTAATCCTCAAATTTCTGAAGCAGTCAATCGAATCCGACAAATCTCTCGCCGATCTCACGTATGAGGTCGCAAGGTTCGCTCAGTGACGCCGGCTCTTGAAGAGCTTTCAGGTTGAAGTTTAGTATTGTCTATAAAGCCGGAGGAAGTTCCGTTTTCTGCGGAACTAATGAAAATGTTTAGGTCAGCTTCGGTATATTGCCTCATCTTAGACCTTACTTGAGTTCATCCTGGATTGGGATGAACTGGAGGAGAAAGACCTCAAAAACGTATTTCTCATTCATTCCTCAATAGTCCCGAAGGACTTAGGTTAAAAAGCCTTCGATTGCCAAGGTAACCAGTTACACAGACTACAATCACACAAGCGCCGACGGTCATCAAAATCACTTCCGGCATAGGAGAGAAATCCTGCGCCCAGAAGCGCTGCGTTATCAGCCATGAAGCAAAAGTGCCTAAGCCTGCTGCAATTACAGAGGTAGCAAGTGCAAGCAACATCCATTCAACGATACAGGACTTGAGGATGTCTGACCTCCTTGCCCCGAACACCTTTAGCACGGCAACATCATAGAGTCGCTGCTCCAACGTTGCGCCGAGCGCACTCACCAGCACCAATACTCCGGCCAGCAAACTGATTCCAACGGTGATCCTCAGAGCCGTAGCAATATGGCCCACTATTTCGCGCACAACCGAAATCACTTCCGCCGTACGAATGATAGTAACACCAGGAAATTCACGAGATATACGTCGTGCCAGCTCAGCTTCCTTATTCTGAGGAGAGCTGAGATGAACCGTTGAGAGATAGCTGCTTGGGAAGGAGTCAATGACTCCAGGTGACAGCATCAGGGAAAAGTTGATCTGAAACGTGGTGTAGTCGATATCTCTAGCATTAGATACTGTGGCTGTGATTTCCTCTCCGAGCACACTCAGTGTCAGAATACTGCCAACCTTCAGCCCCATGCCTTTCAAAAAGCGCTTGTCTACAGAAAGCAGTGGCGGACCCTGATAATCCTCGGGCCACCATTGCCCTTCAACAACACGGGCATTCTCCGGAATTGATGTTGCAGTGCTTATGCCGCGATCACCACGTACAGCCCAACGTACATCGGCATCAACGTCCTGCTCGTGAATCGGCTTGCCATTAATCGCGACAATACGTCCACGTATCATTGGGTAAAGCATAATGCGGTTTGTATCAGCATACTCTGATAGAAGCAGCTTTAGACCCTCTTGCTGGTGTGGTTGAATATCGAGCATGAATAGAGAAGGGGCTTTTTCTTTAACAAGCACCTGAATCCGCGACTGGAAATACGCCTCGGTGAGGGTCAGTGCGATCAAAACTGTAAGGCTGATACCGA
>CAYOGS010000188.1:0-4468 GCA_964403435.1 uncultured Rhodospirillales bacterium
CTCCGGACCACGTAGTCGGTTCGCCAAGCAATTCAGCAAGTTCAGCGATTACACCGCCCCAGTCTCCTTTGTATTTTTGCCGGAAAAGCCTGACCGTTGGATACCATGGTGAATCCTGGCGATCATGCATCCAGCGCCATTCGGCGGCAAATGGCAAAAGTATCCACGTTGACTTTCCCAAAGCACCAGACAAATGCGCTGGCGCAGAATCTACGGAAATGATGATATCCAGACACTGCATTACTGCTGCCGTTTCCGAAAAGTTCGCCAACTCCGCATCGAGAATAAATACGTTAGCGCACCTTCCGAGTACAGCGTATTCGTCGTCCGTCAGCTGCTTCTGCATGGTTACAAATTGAATCGACTGATGCGCAGTGATCACAGGCAGGACATCTGCCAACGACGCAGAGCGATTACGGTCGTTTTTATGCTCTCGATTGCCTCGCCAAATCAAACCGACTTTTCTGAGCAAAGGCGACTCTAGCTGCTCCTGCCAGAACACCACTCGTTCGTCGTCAGTCAATAGATAAGGCACTTTTTTAGGAATTAACTGCTCGGAAAAAGACTGCATTGCGAATGGCAAGCTCATCAGCGGAATGCGGTAATCCAATCCATCAGGGCATTCATCCTGCGTGATTATCCTGGTATAGGGAAAACTCCTGGCAATCAGTTCGCGTAATGGTTCATGCAATTGAATCCAGCACTCAACTCCCCGGTTTTGCAGCAATGGCAGATAGCGTGACATTTGCAAGGCATCACCAAACCCCTGTTCGTGTTGCAGGAGTAGTTTCTTCCCAGAAATTGACGCATCTCCCATCCAGCACGGATAGGAAACCTCCGGTAAAGGAGCGATCACCTTTGCCTGCCAGCGCATCTCGTAATGACTCCAACCCTGTTCAAATTTTCCGACAGCCAGCAAAGACAAACCGATGTTCCACCGCGCCTTCAGGTAACCGAACTGAAGCGCCAGCTGGTGATGTTCAATCGCTTCTTCATGCCGATTCAGTGCACTCAAAGCACACCCCAGGTTGTAATGTGCCTCTCCATAGTGTGGCTGCAGAGCAATAGCTTTCTGGTAAAGCGCAATAGCCTCCTCTTCTCTGTCAAGCGCGCACAAAGCATTCCCGAAATTACTATAGGCCTCCGCATAATCCGGCCTCAGACGAATCGCTGCCTCACAGGAAACTATCGCCGCATCCGCTTTTCCGAGATTGCACAGTGCGCTACTACAATTGCTATAAGCCTCCGCATAATCAGGTCTTAATTGAATCGCTTGTTCGTAATAGAAAACGGCTTCCTGATTACGCCCCTCAAGATGTAAGGCGTTGCCGAGATTATTATGGGCATCGGCATAGCTTGGTCTGATTTCCAATGCCCTTTTGAAACCACTGATCGCTTCCTTGTTTCGGCCCATAACACTCAGGGAAACAGCGCGATCGTTGTGGGCTTCAGCATGATCCGCCTTATGTAAAAGAACATTGTCGAAACTGGAAATCGCCTCTTCATGCCGCGGCAAGGTCGCCAAGGCAAGGCCAAGGTTGTAGTGCGCATCTACGTAATGCGGCTTGATTTCGATGGCCTTCTTGTAGCAAACAATTGCCTCTTCACCATTTCCCAGCGCCCATCCAAGGGTGTAGTACCCTTCCGCAGAATCCGGGGCGAAAGCCACGGCTTTTCTGTAACTGAAGATGGCCTCTTCGTCATGGCCAAGAGCGCGCTGTGAATTGCCAAGATTTATGTAGGCGTTTGCGTTATCCGGCTGCAGTGCTATGATTTTTTCATAACAGCACAAAGCATCTTCATGCCTCCCCAGCGAACTCAGAGAAACGCCAAGATTGTTGTGCGCCAAGATCAAATCGGGATGCGTTGCGACGATTCTCTTGTAGCACAACACGGCCTCTTCGTAGCGCCCCAAGGCTAAGAGATTGTCGCCTAGCCGTCCATGCGCATTCAGGTGTGCGGGATCGATTGCAATTGCCTGTTGATAGAAAATTGCCGCTTCTTCGCCAAGAGACATTGCATCTAAAACGACTCCAAGGTTGTAGCAGACTTTTGCGCAATCTGGCTTAAGTGCCAGCGCCTTCCGATAGCTGTTGACGGCCTCTTCGTTTCGGCCAAGGGCATGCAGGGCGTTACCGAGATTTCTGTAGGCGTCCACATAATCCGGCTTAAAAATAAGGGCCTTTTGAATACTCGATACGGCTTGTTGATATTGCCCGGTCTGAATAAAAGTAACACCAAGAAAATTTAACGCTCCCCCATGCCCCGGCCGTTTCGTGAGCAGATGAAGATAGAGCGATCGTGCGGCCAGAAAATCTCCGGACTGGTGATGTCGTACAGCACGCGAAAATAGCTCATCAACATCGACGTGTTCCGGAGTTTGGCTTTTCATCATCTTTGTTTGCACAGCAGGAAGGAAAAATAGAAGCTGCCGAAAGTACATCAAACTGGGGTAGATGGATGGATCTGTCGCTGATGGTTTTTCCATATATCCCACAGTGCGGTCTCGAAATCCCGGGCGAAACGAGGCCCGTCAAATAGCGAAGAGGCAGCGACATGACGACGCAAATTTTCCCGCAGCGAGGCCAGTTTCGCTAAATCACTGGTCAGTGTGATGGCTTTCTCCACATAGTCATCCACGCTCGTTGCCACCCACTCCGGCAAACCCGCAGCGGTCAGCAAGCCAGCCCCTTGTCGTGCAAGCATTCCTTGTCCGCAAAGCGTTAATGTGGGAACACCCATCCACAAAGCCTCGCAGGTCGTGGTCCCACCTGGATAAGGAAACGTATCCAGAATGACATCGACTTCGCCATATGCTGCCAGATAGGCTTCACGGCGCATCGGCCCGCGCAATATTAAACGATGGGGTGCAATGCCATGATTCTGAAAACGGCGAACGACAATTTCTGCTACCGCAGGATCTTGCAGTTGCTTGCACTGGATGCGCAAGCGCGCGTTCGGCAAGAGCGCCAATATTCTGCCCCACACATCCAAAACCCAATCTCCGATTTTGCTTAGATTCTGAAAGCTGGCAAAAGTAATGTTTCCTTTTGTCAAGGAAGGCAAAGGCGCCACATTGATGTCAACGGTGGGTGCGGTAAAACACAATCTCGTTTCCGGCAGATAGAAAATGGATTCCGTAAAGTGGTGTTGTTCGGTTGTTGGCAATACGGTTTCATCGGCCAAAACGTAGTCGACCTCCATCAAACCTGTGGTCGCAAAATATCCTAGCCAGCTGACTTGTATCGGCGCTGGCTTCCAGGCGAAAATTGGCAGTCTATTATGTGCAGAGTGCCCAGCCAGATCAAGCAAAATATGTATGCCATCAGCTTGTATTATTCTGGCTGCGGACTCATCACGGTATCCAACAATGGACTTCCAATCGATGCATTTGGCGCGCAAGCGGTCAGTAAGCAAATCCGTTCTGGAATGCGTCGGATAAGCGATAAGCTCAATGCGCGACGGATCGATGTACGGCAAAAATCCGGCCAAAAAATATCCCACGGGATGGTTCCGTAAATCGCCGGAAACCAGGCCAAGTCGTAGTTTGACTGGTTGATCCGGACAAATCCAGGAAGTAAAGCGACGCGGTATTTTCTCTGCGGCCATCCGACCAAAACGGCGCGCCTCTTCCAGACAAAACGCTGGTGAATGCGCTGCGTTGTAATTCAATGCGAAAAGCAGGTCGGAATAGGTTTCACAGGAGTCTGGCTTGATCTTTAATGCGTAACGATAGAAAATTTCTGCTTCGTCTAGACGCCCCATGGTGGTCAGCGAATTGGCAAGATTGCTATGCGCTTTGGCATAAGCCGAATCAATCTGCAACGCTCGCCGATAGGAGGCTTCAGCCTCTATCAACCGCCCCATGCTCATTAAAGCATTGCCCAAATCATTGTGTGCGACTTTCCAATTTGGCCGAATCTTTAGTGCGTGACGATGTTCATCTTCGGCCTCACGCGCACGCCCCAACATTTGAAGGGTGACCCCAAGATTGTTGAAGGCCTCGGCAAAACCTGGGGTAATCTGCAGTGCTCTGCGATAACACTTTTCCGCATCAAACAAATTTCCTAGCGCCTGATATGTAACGCCTAGGCTGTTATGCAGCTCTGCCTGCTCAGGGGATAAATCGACCGCTTTCTGCATGGGCAGCAAGGCTTCAACGGCGCGGCCCTGTTGTTGCAAGGACATTCCCAGCATTTGCCAGGCAAATTCGTTTTGTGGGAATGCGATGGTGGCGGCACCGGCACAAACTTCCAGTTCGGCATAGCGTCCCTGGTGAAAGAGATCCAGAAACTGGTCCATGTCAAACCCTGGGAAGTCTTCGTCACCTTTATTTGAGCGTTGTGAAGCCATATCCATCTGCTAAACCCAAGAACCACGAAGAATTCGACGTTTATATTCGTATGGCATTATCCGCCTGGGCGGCGTTTCATCAAAGGCAATTCAACATAATAATAAGTCAGGATCG
>CAYOGS010000189.1:0-4455 GCA_964403435.1 uncultured Rhodospirillales bacterium
GCAGGATGTCGTGCTGCTCGCCTTAACTGAAACTGAGTATCGTCGACAGCGACAGGAAGGCTACGTGCGCGACTGCTTGATGACTGCGCAGGTATAACCAACCCGCCGTCTATTGGTTGGCACGAGGCTCAGACCCGACCTGTGATTTACGATCGAGATTAGCTCGGTCAATGGCGCGCAGATAGTCGCCATATGGATTGTTGCCGTAGCGCGCGGCTAGCGCCTGCAGCTGATCGTAGTCAATGAAGCCCTTATTGTAGGCGACTTCCTCGATGCAGGCGATCTTCACGCCTTGGTGCTGTTCGATGATGCTCATGAAATTGGCAGCGCCCATCAGGCTGTCAAACGTGCCGGTATCCATCCATGTCACACCACGCGACATCAGCTTTACCTTCAAAGTGCCTTGCGCTAGGTAGATTTTGTTAAGATCGGTAATTTCCAATTCACCGCGCACCGACGGCTTCAGCGTTCGAGTATAGTCCACGGCGTGACCATCATAGAAATACAGCCCAGTTGCCACCAGGTTGGACTTCGGCAGTACCGGCTTCTCTTCAATAGCGACAATCTGGCCAGCATCATCCATTTCAATGACACCGAAGCGTTCCGGTTCGTGACTACGGACGCCAATAAGATATGCGCCTCGCTGCACGCTTAAACACTCGTGCCAAATTTCTCGTAGTCCACCCCAATGAAGAATGTTGTCGCCCAAAATCAGGCAAACTGGCGCGCCTGCTATGAAGTCTGCGCCGATAAGAAATGCCTCTGGCAACCCTTTCGGTTCGGGCTGCACACGATAATGGAGAGTTAGCCCTAACGATCGACCATCGCCTAATACTTGTTGCAGGACTGGCGTATCCTTGGGCGTACTGATGATTAGGATATCACGGATACCCAGCAGCATCAGTGTCGCCAACGGGTAATGTATCATCGGCTTATCATAGACCGGCAGCAGTTGCTTACAGACAGCATCCGTGAGTGGCCGCAGCCGCGTGCCGCTACCGCCGGCCAGAATGATACCCTTTTTGATAGTTGGTGTTGCGGACATTCAGGCCACCTGCGCCGGTTCGCGTTGTTGCAAGGCGCGAACAGTAAGTTCCAGGCCGGCAGCAAAATCCATGCGCGGGTTAAATCCCAGCACCTGCCGCGCCTTGCTGGCATCCACAGCATAGCGCCAATCATGCCCGGGACGGTCGTTTACGAAGCCAATTTGTGCTGTGTAGCTCTGGCCTGAGGCGGACGGCGCCAAGCGGTCTAAAATCGCGCAAATCTGACGTACGAGATCGAGGTTACTCATTTCGCAACCACCACCAAAACAGTAGTCCTGACCCACCACGCCACGTTCCGCTGCTAGCAGAATGCCAGCGCAATGATCGTCGACGTACAGCCAATCGCGGCGGTTGCTGCCATCGCCATAGACTGGCAGCGTTGCCCCACTCAACGCGTTACGGATCATGGTAGGAATGAGTTTTTCAGCATGCTGGCGTGGCCCATAATTGTTGGAGCAATGTGTAGAAATGATCGGCAACCCATAAGTATGGAACCAGGCTCGCGCCAGAAAGTCGGCGCCGGCCTTGGAAGCCGAATAGGGTGAATTGGGTGCGAATGGAGTGGTCTCGCAAAACGGCGCATCGCCGTCACGCAACGCGCCATAGACTTCATCGGTGGAGACATTCACACAGCGAAATTGTTCCCGCCGTTGCGGCTGCTCCTGCAAATAACTGCGCACCGCTTCCAGCAATCGCGAGGTGCCCAGGACATTGGTCTGCACGAATGCTTCAGGACCGTTGATGGAGTTGTCCACGTGAGTTTCCGCCGCTAGGTGCAGCACTTGGTCTATCGCATGCTCTCGCAACAGTGCGCCTATTAGCGCCGCATCACCGATATCACCTTTAACGAAGCGGAAATCGTCGTACCGCAGCGCCGCAGTCAGATTTTGCAAATTGCCGGCATAGGTCAGTTTATCCAATACGACCACACGATGGCCAGCGACCAGCGCTGCCTCCGTCAGGTGACTACCGATAAAACCAGCGCCGCCGGTGATGAGAAGATTTTTCTGCACCATTCACTTGCCTATCTTGAACTGCAACGACTATAGGGTTGGCGGTCTGGCCTGGCAATCCGAAGCGCCCACTCAAGTGGTGCGAAATACCCAGAATTTGCTGACGAGATAGCTGAAACCCGGGATGAGAAGTGCCACCGCGAGAAAGCTGGCTGTATCGGAATAGCCCAACCAAACGGACACAATATGGACGATGGCCATATTGGCCAGATAATTCAGTACCATCAGCACGAAGAAGCGGCGACCATAATACCCATATTGGCCGTCGCGCTGGAAGGTGAGCCGGTGATGCCCCAGGAACGACCACACCGTGGCGATCGTATGGCCGATGATGGAACTGGGTAGCGCCGTCAGCTCCAGCCAACGCGAGCAAAGCAGACTGATTACTAGATAGATCAGTGTGCTGATCACGCCGACAATCCCGAAAACCAGTGGCTCGCGCACTATCCGCCATAGGTCACGCCGACCGGCCGGCGTGCGCGCGGCCAATAGCCATCCCGTGAGGTCAAGCGGCATTGGGCGTCGTGACCGGCTGTGATACGGCTTGGTGCGCTTCCGCCAGTTCAGCTGGGTCAAAATTAATGAGATCGAGTGGAATCATCGGCGGGCCACGCCTAATCTGATCGTGGATGGCAGACACATATTCACCAAGGATGCCGAAAAAGAATAGCATCAATCCGTTGAAGAAAAATTGCGTCACGATGATGGTGGGCACGCCCATCGGCGCATGTGGCATGATCATATTCCAGACCAACTGCACGAGCGCGTAAACAAAGCTGAAAACCGCGACCAGCACCCCGAAGAAAGTACAAACCCGAATAGGCGTTTTAGAAGTTGAAATGATGCCGTTCAGTGCTTGGTCAATCAATCGGAGCAAATTATTCTTGGAAACGCCGCTGTGCCGTTGCCGCCACGTATAGGGCACACCGATGGCACGCAGGCCGGTCTGCGCAATCAGGCCACGAATATAAGGATAATAATCATCTACCTTGCATAATGACTGCAGTACGACACGATCCACCAGCTGAAACTCTCCGGCATCAAGCGGAATATGGATGCCTGACATGCGATCCACGAGCCGATAATAAATCCGGCGGCAAGTTCTGAGCCAGAACGGCTCATCCCGCTGTTTACGCACGCCATAAACAATCGCGTTGCCTTGCTCCCACAAAGCCACAAATTTCGGGAGGAGTTCCGGCGGGTCTTGCAAATCGGCCGCCAGCATAACCAAAACAGCATCGCCGCGCGCGTATTTTAGGGCATGAAAAGTGTTGCGGAACGGGCCAACATTTCTGGAATTTCGGATGACTTTCACTCGCTTATCGCGCTGCGCCAAGTCATACAGCACCGCAAAAGTATTATCGCTCGAGGCATTGTCGGCAAAAATATGCTCATAATCATAGGTTGGAAGCTGCCCCTCCATCACCGCCAGCGTTGCCTTATAACAGGCTTCAACATTATCGTCCTCGTTGAAACAAGGCGTAATGATACTGATCCGGCGGCGCGTCATGATTTTTGAACTCCGACGATAGCACGATCTTTAGGGCAGGAGTTCTGCATCATTCGTCACCGAGCCTGCTGCCATAGGTCAGGCGCGGCCGACATTCAGTCGCCCCCTCCATGATGATTTCGATCAAGAGAGGCTTGACCGTCTTGTTCATCCGATCCAGCGCGGCATCCCATTCTGCCAGCGTACGCACAGCCACAGATTCGATGCCATGGGCGGCTCCCACGGCCACAAAGTCCGGACATGAATAGCCACGCCGCGTTGACTGATCACGACCGTCAAAATACATATCTTGGAAGTTTTTGACCATGCCCAGTGAGAAATTATTCATCACGATAATTGTCATGTCCAGTTGCAGCCGATGGAGCGTGTCCAGCTCATGGCTGTTCACCTGGATGCTCCCGTCACCAGTAATCACGATCGTTTTTTTGTTGCTGCTCAACGCAACGCCAATGGCTGCCGGCAAAGCAAAGCCCATGGCGCCCATACCGCCATTATAGTGCACCGTTTGATTTATCCCAAGCCGCAGCCCCTGGGCAGCCCACATCTGGTGGTTGCCCACGTCGCAGACATAATGCACGGCTTGCCCTAGTGTGGATTGGTTGAGAGCCGCGAAGATTCGGCTGGGACTCATCATCCAATCAGGATAGTGGTCAATCATATTCGCTTGTCGCTTTGCCTCCAGCGCCGGCAGCCATTCTCGACTCATGGCAGGAAACCGCTCTGACGTGACTTTGAATTCCCGCATAAACATTTCCGTAGTGATCTCAACTGCGAGAGCCACTTTGACACGATTATTCAGCTGCGCGGCATCGGCATCAATCTGCACGATCTTTGCGTTACGCGCAAAATCGCCCGCGTTGGCACCCGTCTGCCGGATATCCATTCT